>NZ_RCNZ01000050.1:0-1931 GCF_004307525.1 Pseudomonas sp. Sample_21
AGAATGTGTATAAGAGACAGACCTTCTCCCCCACCAAAAAACTCCTCGGCGCGCCATCGTTCAAACTCAATATCGCCACCGTCCCGCTCCCGCCCGCGATCACCCCACTCACCTTGATATCCACTGGTGCGGTCTCATTGGAGAACCACTGCAACGCCGGGCTGTCACTTCTCGCCGCGAGCACTTGCGGGGCGGCTGCGGGGGTGTGGGATTCCGCCGTGGTTAGCAGCAGCGACGACCATGTCGCGACGCCAACCAGGGCGGCGAGCAGGGCCAGGGCCTGGACGGTTTGCGCTGGGGTAATCCGTGCGGTGAGTTTCATGGGTTGTCACTCCTTGTTGTCCCTGTTGCCAGCCTACGCGGCAATTCTCTCCGTTTTATTTCACATGCCTTACATGTTCGCCGGGCACGATGGGGTGGGACGCCAAGGAGCGCGTGGGTGATGAGCAGGCAGCGTGGTTTTACGTTGATCGAGTTGATGGTGGTGCTGGTGATCATCGGGATTGCCAGTGCGGCGATCAGTTTGAGTATCAAGCCTGATCCGTTGCAGTTGTTGCGCAAGGATGCCGAGCGGGTTGCGCAGTTGTTGCAGGTGGCGCAGGCCGAGGCTCGCGCCGATGGGCGGCCGATTGTGTGGGTGGCGGATGCCAAGGGGTTTCGCTTTGGGCGGCGTGGGGATGATGGCGTGGGGTTTGAGTCGTTCAAGGAGGATGCGCAGTTGCGCCCGCGTGTGTGGCAGAGCCCGAAGGTCGAGGTGCGTGTGGAACCCCGGCAGACGGTGGTGCTGAATGCCGAGTGGATCAATCCGCCGTTGCGGCTGATTTTGTCGGATGGGGCCAATCGGATGAGTGTGCTGCGCGATGGCAGTGGGCGGATCAGTATTCAATGAAGACTCAGCAAGGGTTCACTCTGATTGAGGTGATGGTCGCGATTCTGCTGATGGCGGTGGTGAGTCTGATTGCCTGGCGCGGGCTGGACAGTGTGACGCGGGCGGACAGTCATTTGCAGGCCAGCAGTGAGCAGAGCGATGGGTTGTTGCGGGTGTTGAATCAGTTGCAGCGGGATGTGGACATGCGCGCGGGGGTGGAGTTGAGCGAGCCGCGCAAGGTCGGGGCTGAGGATGAGGCGCCGACTGCGCCGCCGGCGGTGACGGTGCGCAGTAGTGATAGCAAGGGGTTTCGGCTGGACATTATTCGTAGCGCGGCGGATCAGCCGGGGGCGTTGCAGCGGGTTCGCTGGTGGGTCAAGGGCGATACGTTGTATCGGGCGGTGGCTGAGGCGCGCAGTCGCTATCCGTTGCCGGCGCCTGGGAATGGGGTGGCGGTGTTGAGTGAGGTGAGTGATGTGCAGGTGCGGGTTTGGGAGGTGGATAAGGGGTGGCGGCAGTTGAGTGGCAATCGGCGGGAGGATCCGTTGGGGTTGGAGATTAGTTTGAGTCGGCAGACGGCGCAGGGGGTTGAGCGGTATCGGCAGGTGATTGGGTTGTTGCAATAATTTGGCAGTCACCAAGCAAATGTGGGAGCGAGCCTGCTCGCGAACGCGGTGGGTCAGTCAATGTTGTTGCCACTGGTAGACCGCTTTCGCGAGCAAGCTCGCTCCCACAATTGGGTTGGCGGCGGTCAGTTGCAGGTTGGGTGGCTGTTAGGCCGTCATCGCTGGCAAGCCAGCTCCCACAGAGATCGAGTGCGACCGGAAGATATTGGTCAGCTGGGCAACCGCTTTCGCGAGCAGGCTCGCTCCCACAATTGAATTAGGGGCAGTCAGCTTTAGCTTGGTTGGCTGTTAGGCCGTCATCGCTGGCAAGCCAGCTCCCACAGGGTTCGAGTGCGACCGGAAGATTTTGGTAAGTTGGGCAACCGCATTCGCGAGCAGGCTCGCTCCCACAGAAAGCAAAAGCAAGATCAAAAGATCGCAGCCTTCGGCAGCTCCTA
>NZ_RCNZ01000109.1:0-18022 GCF_004307525.1 Pseudomonas sp. Sample_21
CGAATTTTTCCCCGAACTGCCCGGCCAGCGCCGAGAACAGGAAAAACGGCAGGATAAACAGCAGCGCGCAGAGGTTGACCCAGATCGAGCGATCGCCCTCGATGGTCAACCGATAGAGGATGGCGAGGATCAACGACTGCTTGAACACGTTGTCGTTGAACGCGCCGAGCGACTGGGTAATAAAGAAGGGCAAAAAGCGCCGGGTGCGCAACAGGTTGAACTGTGAGGGGTGACTCATCTTCCGTGTTTCCTGATGTTAGGTAGTGAGGCCTGGGTGCTTGTTATTGGAATCCCGCACCACGATCCAGGCCACACCTTACCTAAACTTTTCGGATTATTTCTTCAAACCTGCAATACACGGCGAGACAAACAGCTCGCCACGCCACGCGCCCTGCACGGTGCGCTTGCCGACGATCAGCCACATTGTCGCCAACAAAATCACCAGCGCCGTACCGAACACACTGAAAAATGTCAGGTTGAGGATACTTGCCAGTTTCAGCGTCGCCAGCGAATACACGCCCAATGGGAAGGTGAAGCCCCACCAGCCGAGGTTGAACGGAATGCCGTCGCGTAGATAACGTACGGTGATCAACAGTGCCATCAACATCCACCACAGACCAAAACCCCACAGCGTGATCCCAGCGACCAGACCCAGGCCTGAAGCAATTTCACCGACGCCGGGCAGACCATTCGCGGCAAAAATCGCTGGTGCCTCACCGCCCAACAGCAACATGCCCAGGGCACCGGTGCCGATCGGACCGAGGGCCAGCCAACTCGACGCGGCCATGTTTTCGTGGGGCAGTTTGTGCAAGGCCATGCGCAGCAGCAGAATGGTGAGAATGCTGAACGCCACTGGCAGCGAGAATGCCCAAAGCACATAGCTGGTAGTCAGTACGACGAGTTGCCCATGGGCGTCGGTCAGATGCGGCGCGAGCAAGCCACCGCTTGCCGCTGCCACTTCCGCCGCCACCACCGGCAGCAACCAGACCGCGGTCATCTGATCGATGCTGTGTTCCTGGCGGGTAAACATCATGTACGGAATCAGCACACCGCAGGCCAGCGACATCGCCACATCGATCCACCACAACACTTCAACAAGTTGAATAACACCGTCGCCCCAGCGCGGCAGGCCGAACAACAGAAAGCCGTTAATGATCGTCGCCAGGCCCATGGGAATGGTGCCGAAGAACATCGACACGGTGGAATGACCGAAAATCCGCCGCGCCTCGTCAAAGAACAAAATCCAGCGCGCGGCGTAGGCAGCAGTAAACAAGCTGAACAACAGAATGTTGAACAGCCACAGCCCCTCGGCCACGACGCGTAATCCGGGAATGGCCAGCGGTAACTGAGCCAGCGCCAATGCCAGCACACCGGTACCCATGGTCGCGGCGAACCAGTTCGGCGTGAACTGGCGGATCACTTCACGCGGATGCTGCAGCTGGCTGAAAGGTTTGTAGCCGGGGGTGACACTGTTAGGGCAAATCATCATGAACTCCTGTCCTCTGGTGAGGTTGAGTCCATGGTAGATCCGAATCGAATATCGATATAACGGGTAATATCTCTAACTGTTATCTGTTTTGCAGATAAGTCTCTACATGCGCTCAAGGAGCGCTGCAAACTCTGCCTGTCTGCGGACGCAGACTGAGCAGCAGCGCAGCCAAGGCCAGCACGATCAACACAACGCCGTAACCATCAGTGGTCGCCAGCAACCCGAAACTGCGCGCCAAGTGCCCGGCAAGCAACGCCGGCAAACAGAACGCCAGATAACTGAGCACGTAATACGCCGACATCAACCCGGCTCTTTCATGCGGCAAGGCCAGCGGCACCAGGCTGCGCACCGTACCGAGGAAACCGGAACCAAAGCCGCAACCAGCGACCAGTGTGCCGAAGAAAAACAACGACAGACTGGCAACATGCACGCCGAGCAGGATCAGGACCAGCCCGACCGGCAGCAAGCTCGCACCCAGCCGCAACGCCTGAGCGGCCGGACGATTGCGCATCATGAAAATCATCAACGCACCGGTCACGGTGAGCGCCGCGACCGTAGCGCCACCGATCAGATTGGAGGTAGAGCCAGTGGCCGTGCGCACCAACGACGGTGCCAGCGAGGCATAAAAACCACCGAGCGCCCAGGTTGCGGTGTTCAGTGGCAGCACCCGCCACAACGTTGAACGCGCTTGCACCGGCACGTGCAGGGTCGGTCGCAACGACGCCAGCGCCCCACCTTGCCGCGAGACACTTTCCGGCAGGCGCCAGACATACACGCCCTGCAACACGAACAACGCCAACAGCAACCAATAGGTCAGCTGCAACGGCGCCGGCGCAAATTCTGCCAGCAAGCCACAACCCAAACCGCCCAGAGCCATCCCGAGTAACGGCGCGACACTGTTGATCAGCGGCCCCTGCTGCCGGTCGGTATCGAGCAGCGTTGCGCTCAATACGGCAGTGGCCATGCCAGTGGCAAAACCCTGCAACACTCGTGCGCTGATCAGCCAAGCCACGCTGTCGGCATAAATGAACAGCAACATGGCCAGCGCATTGAGCAACACGGCGGTAAAGATCACCGGTTTGCGTCCGAGATGGTCGGAAAGCGAACCCACCGTCAGCAACGCTGCCAACAGACTGAAAGCGTAAACGGCGAAGATCAGCGTCAACATCGCTGCCGAGAAATGCAGTTGATCCTGATACAAGTGATACAACGGCGTCGGCGCGGTGGAAGCGGCGAGAAAACTGAGTAAGGTGATCGCCAGAAACCACAAGCTCGACCGGTGGGAAGCGACACTATTCAAGGGGCTGGTCATGGGCACACTCCACAAAAGCTAATTTTTTGCTTTTGCGCAGTGTGCTACCGCCCAGCGCTTAAAGCAAATTCTTTGTGTTAAGGTCTGCCGCATGGCTATTAAAGAAGGTTTACGCCCCGGTGGCCGCAGTGCCCGGGTGCAGGAGTCGATTCATTCGGCGGTCAATGCGCTGCTGCAAGAGCAGGAACGTTCCACCGTGACCGTCCCGCAAATCGCCGCCCGCGCGGGGGTAACGCCGTCGACGATTTATCGACGCTGGGGTGATCTGGCGGCGTTGCTGGCGGACGTCGCCCTCGCCCGCATGCGCCCGGACAGCGAGCCGGCGAACACTGGCAGCCTGCGCGGCGATATCCGTGCGTGGGCCGAGCAGTATCTTGACGAGATGAGTTCAGAGGTCGGGCGCAACATGATGCGCGACGTGCAGGCCAGCGCTACGCCGGGCTATTGCGTGGCGATCATTGGTGCGCAGTTGCAGACCATTGTCGATCGCTATCCCGATGAGAAGGCGCCGAGTGTCGATCGCTTGATCAATCTGGTGGTGGCGCCGGTGGTGTTCCGGATTCTGTTTTCGGCGGCGGCGCTGGAGGTTGATGAGCTCCATCGCCTGATCGATATTGCGCTGCGTCGGGACTGACGCGCTCGCTCCCACAAGGGAATGCATTCCAACTGTGGGAGCAAGCCTGCTCGCGAAGAGGCCCGCCCGGTCACCACAAAAACCACCCGGTACCCCGCCTGCGACACCCCGCCACGCCACGACCTTGGTCGACACTGACTAACCGCCGCGCCCGTGCGAGACTGTCCGCCCGGGCAGGAGTGCCGGGGAGTCATTTGTCGGGAGTGCTGCATGTCGTTGTCCACCGGGCTGATCGCCGTCGTTGCCCTGGCCTACATGGCCATCATGTTCGCTATCGCCTTCTACGGCGACCGTCGCAGCACACCGTTGCCGCCGCGGGTGCGCGCCTGGGTGTACAGCCTGTCGCTGGCGGTTTACTGCACCAGCTGGACGTTCTTCGGCGCGGTCGGTCAGGCGGCGGAACAACTGTGGTCATTCCTGCCGATCTACCTCGGGCCGATCCTGCTGCTGGTCGGCGCGCCGTGGGTCCTGCAGAAAATGGTGATGATCAGCAAACAGGAGAACATCACCTCCATCGCCGACTTCATCGCCGCGCGCTACGGCAAGTCACAATCGCTGGCGGTGGTGGTGGCGCTGATCTGCCTGGTCGGCGTGTTGCCCTATATTGCCCTGCAACTCAAAGGCATCGTCCTCGGCGTGAACCTGTTGATCGGCGCCGGCGCCGACGCCATGGGCACCCGCGCTCAGGACACCGCGCTGATCGTGTCGCTGGTGCTGGCGTTGTTCACCATCGTTTTCGGTACGCGCAACCTCGACGCCACCGAACACCACCGTGGCATGGTGCTGGCGATCGCGTTCGAGTCGCTGGTCAAGCTGTTCGCCTTTCTCGCCGTCGGCGCCTTCGTCACGTACGGTCTGTATGACGGTTTCGACGACCTGTTCAATCAGGCAATGCTCGCCCCGCGCCTTGAGGCGTATTGGAAGGAAACCATCAACTGGCCATCGATGGTGGTGCAGACAGGCGTGGCGATGATGGCGATCATTTGCCTGCCGCGACAATTTCACGTGACCGTGGTGGAGAACATCGACCCGCAGGATCTACGTCTGGCGAAATGGGTGTTCCCCGCCTATCTGGCATTGGCCGCACTGTTTGTAGTCCCTATCGCCCTTGCCGGTCAGATGATGCTGCCCAGCGATGTGCTGCCCGACTCGTTCGTGATCAGCCTCCCGCTGGCCCAGGCCCATCCGGCGCTGGCGATGCTGGCGTTTATTGGTGGCGCATCGGCAGCGACCGGCATGGTGATTGTCGCCAGCGTCGCCCTGTCGACCATGGTTTCCAACGACATGCTGTTGCCGTGGCTTTTGCGGCGCAACAATGCCGAGCGCCCGTTCGAGGTGTTCCGCCAGTGGATGCTCTCGGTGCGCCGCGTGAGTATTGTGGTGATTCTGCTGCTGGCCTACGTCAGTTATCGCTTGCTTGGCTCGACCGCGAGCCTGGCGACCATCGGCCAGATCGCCTTCGCTGCGGTGACGCAACTGGCGCCGGCCATGCTTGGCGCGCTGTACTGGAAACAGGCCAACCGCCGGGGCGTGTTCGCCGGCCTCGCCACCGGGACGTTTCTGTGGTTTTACACGCTGGTGCTGCCGATTGCCGCGCACAGTCTCGGCTGGTCGCTGGCGAGTTTCCCCGGGTTGGCGTGGCTGCACAGCAATCCACTGAACCTGCCGATCACCCCGCTGACTCAAGGCGTAGTGCTGTCGCTGGCGGGTAATTTCACCCTGTTCGCTTGGGTCTCGGTGCTCTCGCGCACGCGGGTTTCCGAGCACTGGCAGGCCGGGCGTTTCATCGGCCAGGAAATCAGCGCGCGACCTAATGCCCGTTCGATGCTGGCGGTACAGATCGACGATCTGCTGCAACTGGCGGCGCGTTTTGTCGGCGAAGAACGCGCGCGGCAGAGCTTCATTCGCTTCGCTTACCGTCAGGGCAAGGGCTTCAACCCCAACCAGAACGCCGACAGCGAATGGATCGCCCATACCGAACGTTTGCTGGCCGGTGTCCTCGGCGCTTCTTCCACGCGCGCTGTAGTAAAAGCCGCCATCGAAGGTCGGGAAATGCAGCTGGAGGACGTAGTCCGAATCGCTGACGAAGCCTCGGAAGTGCTGCAGTTCAACCGCGCGTTGCTGCAAGGCGCGATCGAGAACATCACCCAGGGCATCAGCGTGGTCGACCAGTCGCTGAAACTGGTGGCGTGGAACCGGCGTTATCTGGAGCTGTTCAACTACCCCGACGGCCTGATCAGCGTCGGCCGGCCGATTGCCGACATCATTCGCTACAACGCCGAACGCGGTTTGTGCGGCCCCGGCGAAGCGGAAGTGCACGTTGCGAGGCGTCTGCACTGGATGCGCCAGGGCCGCGCGCACACTTCTGAACGGCTGTTCCCCAATGGCCGGGTGATCGAGCTGATCGGCAACCCGATGCCCGGCGGCGGATTTGTCATGAGCTTCACCGACATTACCGCGTTCCGCGAAGCCGAACAGGCGCTGACCGAGGCGAACGAAGGGCTCGAGCAACGGGTCAGCGAGCGCACCCAGGAACTGTCGCAACTCAACGTCGCGCTCACCGAAGCCAAGGGCAATGCCGAGGCGGCCAACCAGTCGAAAACCCGCTTCCTCGCCGCCGTCAGCCACGACTTGATGCAACCGCTGAACGCCGCGCGACTGTTCTCCGCCGCCCTCTCCCACCAGAACGAAGGCTTGAGCGCAGAGGCGCAGCAGCTGGTGCAACACCTCGACAGCTCGCTGCGTTCGGCGGAAGACCTGATCAGCGATCTGCTGGACATCTCGCGTCTGGAAAACGGCAAGATCAACCCGGATCGCAAAGCCTTCGCCGTCAACGAACTGTTCGACACCCTCGGCGCGGAATTCAAGGCGCTCGCCCAAGAGCAAAAACTCACGTTCCGGGTGCGTGGCAGTCAATTGCGCATCGACAGCGACATCAAACTGCTGCGGCGGATTCTGCAGAATTTCCTCACCAACGCGTTCCGCTACGCCAAGGGTCCGGTGCTGCTGGGCGTGCGTCGGCGCGGTGGCGAGCTGTGCCTGGAAGTCTGGGATCGCGGCCCGGGCATTCCGGAAGACAAGCAGCAGGTGATTTTTGAAGAATTCAAACGCCTCGACAGCCACCAGACCCGCGCCGAAAAAGGCCTGGGCCTGGGTCTGGCGATCGCCGATGGCTTGTGCCGCGTGCTCGGGCATACCCTGCGCGTTCGCTCCTGGCCGGGGCGCGGCAGTGTGTTCAGCGTGACAGTGCCGATCGCCCGCACGCAAACGCCACCAGTTAGCGCGACGGTGGAACTGAACGGAAAACTGCTCAGCGGCGCGCAGGTACTGTGCATCGATAACGAAGACAGCATCCTGATCGGCATGAACAGCCTGCTGAGCCGCTGGGGCTGCCAAGTGTGGACGGCGCGCAATCGCGAAGAATGCGCAGCGATATTGAATGAAGGTGTGCGGCCACAACTGGCGCTGGTCGACTATCACCTCGACCACGGCGATACCGGCACAGAGCTGATGGCGTGGTTGCGCACGCGCCTGGGCGAGCCCGTGCCCGGCGTGGTCATCAGCGCGGATGGACGCCCGGAGACCGTGGCGCAAGTGCATGCGGCGGGCCTGGATTACCTGGCCAAACCGGTGAAGCCGGCGGCGTTGCGGGCGCTTTTGAGTCGGTTTTTGCCGTTGTAGAGAGTGATCTTGCAGACGCCTTCGCGAGCAGGCTCGCTCCCACAGAAAAGCAAAGCAGCGAAGCTGCCTGCGGCGCAGCCGCCCCACTCAACAATGAGCGCAAGCTCGAGTGCTTTTGATCTTGATTCACCGGCGACGTCGGAAGGCTGAGCGGAGGGATTGATCCGGGCGTGGGAGAGCAGCGACCGTCTGGCGCAGCCAGACACAGCGGAAGGAGGTGCAGCGAAGCAAACCGGAGCCGCTGCGCCCGGATCAGTCCCGCAGCGAAGGGACCCGAGCCTGCGAGTGCCGAACGCAGGAGCTAGCGTTTTTTGCTTACTTTTTTTGGCGCTTGTAAAAAAGTAAGTCGCCGTCAGGCGAAACCGCCAGCCGCCACGACCGCAGCAACGGATATGCCCCCAATCAGCCAGAAAAAAACGAGCCTTTGAATTTACTCAGGCAACTCAACCAACCCATCAACATCCGTCATCGCCCGCTCCAGCAAATCCGCCGGCAAGCTCTTGCTCGCCCGCGCACCGAGCAACTTCAACTGTTCACTGCGGCTGACCAGATTACCGCGCCCTTCTGTGAGCTTGTTACGCGCCGAGCTGTAAGCCTTGTCCAGCTGCTGCAGACGATTGCCCACTTCGTCCAGATCCTGAATAAACAACACGAACTTGTCGTACAGCCAGCCCGCGCGCTCGGCGATTTCCCGGGCATTCTGGCTCTGCCGTTCCTGCTTCCACAAACTGTCGATCACCCGCAACGTGGCCAGCAGCGTAGTCGGGCTGACGATCACGATATTGCGGTCGAAAGCGTCCTGAAACAGCGACGGCTCAGCCTGCAATGCCGCAGAAAATGCCGCTTCAATCGGTACGAACAGCAAAACGAAATCGAGGCTGTGCAAGCCTTCCAGACGCTTGTAATCCTTGCCGGCCAGACCTTTCACATGATTGCGCAGCGACAATACGTGCTGCTTGATCGCGATCTGCCCCAATGTGTCGTCATCAGCCGCAACATATTGTTGATAGGCCGTGAGACTGACTTTCGAGTCGACCACCACCTGCTTGTCGCCGGGCAGATAAATGATCACATCGGGCTGGAAGCGCTCACCGTCCGGGCCTTTGAGATTGACCTGAGTCTGATACTCGCGGCCCTTCTCCAGACCCGCGTGCTCAAGAACGCGCTCGAGGATCAGTTCGCCCCAATTGCCCTGGGTTTTCTGGCCCTTGAGCGCGCGAGTCAGGTTGGTCGCTTCGTCGCTCAAACGCAGATTCAATGCCTGCAAACGCTCCAGCTCCTTGGCCAGCGAGAAGCGCTCGCGGGCTTCGGCCTGATAGCTTTCTTCAACGCGTTTTTCAAAGGACTGGATGCGCTCTTTCAACGGATCAAGCAACTGCCCAAGCCGCTGCTGGCTGGTTTCGGCAAAGCGCTGCTCACGCTCATCGAAGATCTTGCCGGCCAGCTCGGCGAATTGCGCGCGCAGTTCATCGCGTGAGCCTTGCAGGTCGTTGAGACGTTGTTGATGGCTCTCCTGTTGCTCTCGCAGTTCGGCACTCAGCGAGGCAGCGTGGGCGTCGAGGCGGCGTAACTCAGCGTCCTTGTTGGCGCGTTCGAGGTTCCAGGCGTGGGAGGCGTCGCGGGCGTCGTCGCGCTCGATCTGCAGCAATTCAACTTCGCGGCGCAGCGCGGCAAGGTCTGCCTGTTTGGCGGCATTGGCCTGGCCGAGATCGGCGATTTCATCGCGGCTCGCTTCAAGCTGCGCGGAGAGGCCGTCCTGGGCCAGTTGCGCCATGGCCAGGCGCTCTTCGAGCAAGGCCAGATCGGCCTGGGCGTTGCTGGCCCGGCGTTGCAGTTGCCAGGCCAGCGCCAGCAGCGGCACCCCTGCTGCCGCAAGACCAAGCAATATGCTGGTCAAGTCCATAGCCATAGCGACTCCTGCCAATCGGATAAAGCCTGAAGGTTAACCAAGGTGTCTGGGCTTGGACAGCTCAGTCTTCGATCAGACCGAGTTCCTGCTGCGCGCGACGGTCACCGGCACGGGCGGCCTGACGCAGCAGCTCCTGGCCGATACGCCGGTCACGGGCATTGCCGCACTCCCGGCAAATCAATTGGCCGAGGCGGCTCTGTGCAGCGACCACACCTTCACGGGCCGGTTGCTTGAGCAGACGGCCGGCCAGGTGCTTGGCGCTGGGACTGTCGCTCAGGCGCGGCGCATCGAGCAGCCATTCGGCCACACGCACGGAAAAACGCTTGGGAGCGGTAACAGAGGTCGGGTTGGAGGTAACAGAGTCTGATACTGAGCGAAACTTCATAAAGCACTGCGGGACAGATCGGAAGGCGCGCCACTTTACTCTCTTTTTCTTACAGGTAAAGTCGAAAAAAACCCGGCACGCCCGTCCTAGAGCAAGCGCTAGGGACAATCCACAGAAGCTGTGGATAAGTCAGTGGACAACCGCTCTACGATCCCCGCAAAGCCTTATGGAATGGGGCTCGCAGTCAAACTGACGATTTTTTCACCAACAAAAAAAGACGATATTTTTCATTGACTTAAACTTTTGATACAGGCAGCGACTGGAGTCAGGATCGATGTGACAGTTGCGTTACGCTCTGCGCAACTAATGTGCACAAGTACCTGTGAGCCGGTTATATGCGTGCGCTTTTTCGGGTCATTTTGCGCAGCTGCGAGCAACCGAGAGGCTCTGCGAAAAGCATGCACGCCGACGGACGGTGCGACACGACCTCTCCCTGTGATCCTTTTTTGGTCAGGGGGGTTTGCTTCGCCCGAACGGATCCGTTACTATCCGCGGCGTTAGTACCAAGCTGAAAGTCAATTCCGGTCGAACATCTCCCCACGGTCAACTTCCAACAGGAAGACACTGCCGAAAAAAGCGGGAACGACCCCTCGATGGTTTCCAGGTAAATCTTGCGACGACGCTGCCTTTGAACGAAAACAAAGGGCGTTGCGAAGAACACTTACTCTGACCGAACCAACCTGCAAATTGATCAGGATCTTCACCCCGGGCCCAGAACCTTTGCCCTCGCTGTGATGCCTGTCCTCCTAAGTACCTACCTGCCAGCCCAAGCGCGCTCACTTATCAGCGCTTCAAACTGGCTGCTTTGTTCCAGTCGGGTTCTTCGTTCGATCAATGGTGATCAACGTTACTGGAACGTTTTAACGTTGCACGGTTCTTATCCGTGTCATTTGTAGGAACACCTAATAACTATGTCTACTCAAATCCAGACTCAGGATGCCATTCGCACCCTAACCAACGCTTTTGCTCCAATGAACTGCCTGATCATGGCCGCTCGCAAAGGCTGCTTCAGCTTCACCGTGGTCAATGAACACGGCATCGCTCGTCACAGCGAGCGTTTGTACCCCGATCAATACTCCAGCGCCGAACCGCTGCAGGCCGTGATCGAGCGTACCCGTCAGGCACTGGTTGCCTGAAAGCCGGACAGGCTGCAAAAGCAAAGCCCTGCTGAAAAGCGGGGCTTTTTATTGCCTGATATTTCACTTTTAGCGCTGCGCTTCTAAGCATGTTCCGATCTAACGCCCGGGATGCGATGGTGGAAATATTTTAAAAACAGACCTTTACACGCTGAATATGACACTACACTTCAACTCAAGCGGCTTGACCCGCTTGCGGCGAGCCTGAGTCGATCCACTGCTGCCAAGGCCCCTTCAGGACTCGCCCTCAACAACAAGAACCGAGGGTGTTATGGGTATCGCTGCCAGCGAACTGTGCCGCTATGTGATCCGTCCCACACTGATTTATCTGGGACGCCACTGCGCAACTGCCGAATCCCTGCTGCTGGGTATCGCCGCCAGCCAGTCCGCCCTCGGGTCTGCCCTGCATGACCGCCGTGGCCACGGCCTATACCGGATTGCCGAGCATCGCCATCAGGCGCTCTGGGATGATTATCTGGCGCTCGATCCGGAGCGCGCCAGCCTGGTGCGCGGCCTGGCCAGTCAGCATGCGTTCCTCAGCGGCCCGCATCTGGAACTGACCGTCAACCTGCGTTACGCCACGGCCATCGCCTGGCTGCTGGTAGAAGAACAAAACCCCACCCTCCCCGCTCCGACCGACCTGCTCGGCATGGCGCGTATCTGGCGCCAGACCTTTCAACCGCAAGGCCGTTTGCGCGACTTCACCTATGCCTGGCAAACCTGTGTTTCACCGCTGAATCAGGTCGCTTGCTGACCGGGCGGTTTCACAAGTTCTACCATCAGGTCGCCATTTTGGTCGGATTGTCCTACAAAACCGCTCTAACTCAAGGCATACAGGCTATAGCGCTGGGACGAAAATGTTGGTAATTTTCGCCCCGGTGATCACCAGGAGTTCTAATAATGAAAAAAGTCATGCTCAAAACCACCCTTAGCCTCGCCGTTACCCTTGCCTCCACACAAATCTTCGCGGCAGGTTTTGCCCTCAACGAACAAAGCATCAGTGGGATGGGGACTGGTTTTGCCGGGCGATCTTCTTCTGCCGACGACGCAAGCACTGTTTATGGCAACCCGGCCGGCATGGCGCGCATCAAGCGCGAACAAGTCACCGGTGGTGTCGCCGTTGTCGATGCACACACCGATATCAGCAACGCCAGCTCCAGCCCTAACGGCGGCAGCAACAAAGGCGACATGGTGCCCTTCACCGCTGTACCTATGGGCTTCTATGTAAAACCGATCGATGACCACTGGGCATTCGGTCTCGGTGTGTACGTACCGTTCGGTCTGATCACGGATTACGAAAACGGCTTCGCCGGTCGTTACTTCGGCAGCAAGTCCGAAGTGCAAGTCATCACTTTCCAGCCAACCGTCAGCTACGCCTTCAACGATAAGGTGTCGATCGGTTTCGGCCCGACCATCAACCGCATCGACGGCTCGCTGGAATCCAACCTGTCGATCACCCAGGCACTGCCGGACGGCAAGGTCAAGATCAAGGGTGACGACACCGCGCTGGGCTACAACGTCGGCTTGCTGGTCCAGGCCACCGACACCACCCGTGTCGGCCTGACCTACCACTCCAAGGTCGACTACAAGCTCGAAGGCGACACCAAGGTCAACTACAACGCTCTGGCGCTGGTGGGCGTTGGCGCCAACCAGAAGTACGACGCTTCGTTGAAGATCACCACGCCGGAATCCGTGGACCTGTCGGTCACCCAGGCAATCAACGATCGCTGGAATGTCTACGCCGGTACCACCTGGACCCGCTGGAGCCAGCTGGACAAGATCACCGTGAAGAACTCCGGCGTGCAGCCTCTGCTGGCCGGTCAGTTCGGTTCGATCAACGAAGACCAGAACTGGCATGACTCCTGGGCGTACGCCGTGGGTACCTCGTACCAGTTGAACAAGGAATGGGTACTGCGTACCGGTCTGACCTTCGACCAGTCGCCAACCAATAACGAAGACCGCTCGCCACGTATCCCGACTGGCGACCGCACCATCTTCAGTATCGGTGCCGGCTGGAGCCCGACCGACGACCTGACCATCGACGTCGCGTACTCGTACCTCAAAGAAGAGTCGGTCAACATCCGCAACGAAAACGCTCGTGGCCAGACTTACGATGCCAAGTATGAAAACTCGGCAAACGGCTTCGGTGTCGGCGCGACTTACCGCTTCTGATGCACCGTGGCGAGGCTAACCCCTCGCCCACCAAAAAGCCCCGCTCTCTTTACAGAGGCGGGGCTTTTTCTTGCCTGCAACTTTTCACTGGAACGACAAAATCACCCTTGTGGGAGCGAGCCTGCTCGCGAAGGCGGTATGTTAGATGTTGATGTGCTAACTGACACATCGCTTCGCGAGCAGGCCCGCTCCCACAGAGAACAGCATTAATCAGGGCTTCAGCGGTTTGGAGGCAATGGCCTTTTCGATCGCCGCAATAAATTCCGGATCATCCGGTTTGGTCAAACTGGAAAAACTCGCCACCACCTTGCCCTGCCGGTCGACCACATACTTGTAGAAATTCCACTTCGGCGCATTGCTCTGCGCGGCCAGCACCTGGAACAGATGCGTGGCGTCGTCGCCGCGAACCTTCTGCGGCTCGGTCATGTTGAAGGTCACGCCATAGTTGGCGTAGCAGACCTTGGCGGTTTCGGCGCTGTCCTTGGACTCCTGCTTGAAGTCATTGGACGGCACGCCGAGCATCTCCAGCCCTTGCGCCTTGTAGCGCTTGTTCAGCGCCTCGAGGCCTTCGAACTGCGGGGCGAAACCGCAGAAGCTGGCGGTATTGACCACCACCAGCGGCTTGTCGGCGTACTGCTTGCACAGATCGATGGATTCCTTGGCGCGCAGCTTGGGCAGCGAGCCTTGCAGCAGCTCAGGACAGTCGGCGGCCTGGGCCAGGCCAGTCAACGCCATCAGCAACGCGGGAACAGCACACCAGCGCATCAACATGTCGAATTTCCTTGGGCAGTCATCAGGCTTCGACGTTACTCGCCACGCTGCCATCTAGCAAATACTCATGCCCAACTGCATCAGCGCCAGACCGCCGCGCTGCCAGCCCCACCACACCAGCGCCAACAGCGCCGCAGCCAGTGCGGCAACAACGACCCGCGCGCAGATCCGGCTCATGCTGCACTCGCCGCAGCTTGCAGGCGCGCCACCGGACGCTCGCGCACCGGCCAGTTCAGGGCCGCTGCCAGCAGGCTCAAGAGAACCGCCACTTGCCAGATCAAGTCATAACTCCCGGTACGGTCGTACACCACCCCGCCCAGCCAGCCACCAAGGAACGAGCCGAGCTGATGGAACAGAAAGACAATGCCACCGAGCATGGACAAATTGCGCACGCCGAACAAGGTCGCCACCGTACCGTTGGTCAACGGCACCGTCGACAGCCACAGGAAGCCCATGGCCATGCCGAACAGATATGCCGACGTGGTCGTCACCGGCAACCACAGGAACAGCACGATCACCACTGCGCGCAACAGATACAGCGCAGTCAACAGCCGCGGTTTGGACATACGGCCACCGAGCCAACCAGCGGTGTAAGTGCCGAAGATATTAAACAGCCCGATCAATGCCAGCACCGTGGTGCCGACACTGGCGGGCAGATGCTGATCGACCAGATACGCTGGCAAGTGCACACCGATGAACACCACTTGAAAACCGCAGACAAAAAAGCCGAACGCCAGCAGCCAGAAACCGGAGTGCGAGCAGGCCTCACGCAGCGCTTCGGACAGAGTCTGTTCATGGCCAAGCACCGGCAGCGGCTTGTCCTTGAGCATGCTCACCAGCGGCACAATCATCGCCACCAGCAGGCCCAGCACTAACAGCGCGGCCGACCAGCCGAGCCAGCCGATCAACCCGAGCGTGCCCGGCAACATGGCGAACTGGCCGAACGAACCGGCAGCACTGGCAATACCCATGCCCATGCTGCGTTTCTCTGGCGGCACAGCACGACCCACAACACCAAGAATGACTGAAAACGAAGTGCCCGAAAGACCGATACCGATCAGCAGACCGGCACTCAGTGACAGAGTCACCGCCGAATCAGAAAGGCCCATGCACACCAGGCCCGCCGCGTAGAGGATCCCACCGACCAGCACCACTTTCGCCGCGCCGAAGCGGTCAGCCAGCGCTCCGGTGAACGGCTGCGCCAGGCCCCAGATCAGGTTCTGCAGGGCGATGGCGAAGGCAAACACCTCGCGCCCCCAGCCGAATTGCGCGCTCATCGGCGACAGGAACAGACCAAAACCGTGGCGCACGCCCAATGACAACGCCAGGATCAGCGCACTCCCCATCAACACCCAACCGCACGTACGCCACATCGATGTCATTGTTATTCTCCAGTCGCGGGTATATACCCGCTTGAGCGCGAAAAAACCGGCGTCAGGCCAGTTCGTCGAGCAGTTTGAGCAAGGTTTCGCGCTTCTCGGCACCGAGCCGGTCGATCAGCCGCTGTTGCGCCGCTTCCCACGCCGGCAATGCCGCTACCAGGCGCTGCACACCGGTTTCGGTGAGGCGCACGATGCGGTTGCGCATGTCCTCGCCTTCGGCCAGCGCCACCAGACCTTCGCCCTCCAGCACACGCAAATTGCGCCCCAAAGTGCTGCGATCCAGGCCCATGGCCTCTGCCAGTTCGGAAATGCTCGGTTGCTCCAGCCGCTGCAGATTACACAGCAGAGAATACTGGGCAACGTTGATCCCGAAGCCGTCGAGAGCGCCGTCGTAATGCCTGCTGACGCCACGCGCGGCGCGACGCAGGTTGGTGCACAAACACTGAGAAGGAAGCATGATGCGTGTATATACCCGCGAGTGTGTTAAATCAAGTTACAGATGAGTTTACTCTGCACATCATTATTGCCGGTGAGGCCGCCTTCGCGAGCAAGCTCGCTCCCACAGGGGATTGCATTTCGAAGGTGGGAGCGAGCCTGCTCGCGAAGGGGCCGGCATCATCTACGGCAAATCCTTCAGACCAAAGCGAGCCCCACCAACACCCCCATCTCCAGCAATTCCAGCAACGCCCCCGCCGTGTCCCCGGTAGTCCCGCCCAACCGCCGCATCATCAAACGCCGCAGCCAGACAAACCCGACCAGCGAAATCAGCACCGCGCCAATACCCGCGATGAACACGCAGCCCAGCGCACTCATCCCCAGCACCCACCACCCCGCTTTACGCGGCAGATGATCGGCTAGGGCCTGACCCAAGCCACCCGCACGCACATACGGCGTAGTCAGAAACAACCCCAACAGCGCCGCTCGCCCGAGCACCGGCACGATGATCAGCGCCAGGGTATGCCCTTGTTCGATCAGTGCCAGCAGCGCGGCAAATTTGAGCAACAACACCAGCACCAGCGTGACCACCGCAATCGGCCCGCTGCGCGGATCTTTCATGATCGTCAACGTGCGCTCGCGATCACCGAAACCGCCGAGCCAGGCATCGGCGCTGTCGGCCAGGCCATCGAGATGCAGCGCGCCGCTGAGCAATACCCACACGGTCAGCAACAGCGCCGCATGCAGCAACAACGGCGCGCCGGCCAACAACAGATTCAACGCATAAAGGATCAGCCCGAACAGCAATCCCACCAGCGGATAAAACAGCAGCGAACGGCCGAGCTGTTGCGGCTCGGGCATGCCCGGGAGGCGAATCGGCAGGCTGCTGAGAAACTGCAAGGCGATCCACAGCGGCAACATCTCAGTGACCTTCCTTGAGCGCGCCATCAGCCTCGACCGTCAGCGCAAACAGCGCGCCGTGGCCGACCTCGACATCGAGCAACTGTTCACGTGGCAGCTCTCGTGCCTGCGCCAGCAACAAACGCATCACGCCGCCGTGGCTGACCAGCAGAATCCGTTCGCCGGCGTAAGCCGCGTGCAATCGCGCGACCGCCGCCAACACCCGCGCGGAAAACGCGCTGACCGGCTCCCCCTGCGGTGGCGTGAAGCCATAGGGATCAGCCCAGAACAGCCCCAGCGCTTCGGCATCCGTCTCCATCAATGCCGCCGCGCTCTGCCCTTCCCAAGCGCCGAAATGCAGTTCCTGCAGATCCTTGTCCAGATGCACGGACAGATTCAGTTGCTCGCCGAGTTCAGCTGCGAAGCGCGCGCAGCGCTGCAATGGCGAACTGACGATACGATCCCACGGCCCGCCGTCGACCACCGCTGCACGCATCTGCGTCCAGCCGTTTGCGGTCAGCGCATCGTCGAGGCTGCCGCGCAAGCCGCCGCCGAGTTCCGTTTCGCCATGGCGCAGCAGATCCAGGCGCAGGCTCATGCCGGGCGATCCGCCACGGCTGCTTCGGCGAACGTCGCCATTTGCCCGTGCAGGTCACAGGCCAGACGCAACAACGGCACCGCCAACGCCGCGCCACTGCCCTCGCCCAGGCGCAGGCCGAGCTCGAGCAGCGGCTCGGCGCTCAAGGTTTCCAGCACATGGCGATGGCCCGGCTCGGCACCGCGATGGCCAAACAACAGCCACTGGCGACAGGCCGGATTCAAGCGCACCGCGACCAGTGCCGCGACCGTGCAGATGAAGCCGTCGACCAGCACCGCAATGCCTTCCTGCGCGCAGGCCAGATAAGCGCCGACCAACGCGGCAATCTCGAAGCCGCCGAGATTGAACAGCGTCTGCAAGGCATCGCCACGCTGCGCGGCATGCAGCGCCAGCGCGCGTTCGATCACCTGTGCCTTGTGGCTGACGCCAGCGGCATTCAGCCCGGTGCCGGGACCGGTCAGGTGCGCCACCGGGCAATCGAGCAAGGCGCAGGCCAGCGCACTGGCCGCCGTGGTGTTGCCGATGCCCATTTCGCCGCCGATGAACAACTGCGTGCCGGCGGCTTTCGCGCGCAAGACGCTGTCGCGACCGGCCTGCAAGGCCGATTCGCCCTGCGCCTGAGTCATCGCTGCGCCCTGAGCGAAGTTCGCCGTTCCCGCGCCGATGTTCAGATGGCGCACGCCGGGCAGATTCAGCGCCGGATTCACCGTGCCCAGATCGACCACTTCCAGCTGCGCGCCGAGCTGACGCGCCAGCACGCTGATCGCCGCGCCGCCGCTGACAAAGTTGAGCAGCATCTGCCCGGTGACTTCCTGCGGATAAGCCGATACGCCTTCGGCTACCACGCCATGGTCGCCAGCGAAAATCGCGATCCAGACTTGATCCAGCGTTGGCTTGAGCTGACCTTGCAGACCGGCCAGGTGCACGGCCACCGATTCAAGGCGCCCCAGCGAACCGGCCGGTTTGGTCAGTTGCTGCTGGCGCTCGGTCGCTTGCGCAACGATTTCGGCGTTCTCGGTTTTGCACGGGTTCAGCCACCAGGTCGGGCTCATAACGCAGGTCCTTTCAAAGTCAGGGGCAGGCCGGCGACGGTCAGGACAACTCGCTGACAGCGCTCGGCCAGAGCTTGATGCAGCCAACCGGCTTCATCGACATAGCGGCGGGTCAATTCGCCCAGCGGCACGACACCCATTCCGGTCTCGTTGCTGACAAAAATGA
>NZ_RCNZ01000028.1:0-17987 GCF_004307525.1 Pseudomonas sp. Sample_21
TCCACGCCAATCGCGGCACCGACTACCGCACGCAGATGGTCGAAATGCACATTTCGGAAATCGGTTTTTGCAGCGGCCATTCGGCGTCAGGCGTGTGGGTCAACGAGCGTGCCGAGACTTCGGTCAAGGGCTTGTACTCGGCCGGCGACATGGCTGCGGTGCCGCACAATTACATGCTTGGCGCGTTCACTTACGGCTGGTTCGCCGGGTACAACGCCGCGGAGTTTGCCGCCGGCCGCGAGTTTTCCGCACTGGACAGCGAGCAGATCGCCAAGGAACAGGCCCGGGTCTACGCGCCGCTCGATCGCGAACACGGTCTGCCGCCGGCGCAGGTCGAGTACAAGCTGCGGCGCTTCGTCAACGACTACCTGCAACCGCCGAAAGTAACCAAAAAAATGCAGATCGGCCTGCAGCGCTTCAGTGACATCGAGCGCGATCTCGAGCAGATGAAAGCCAACAACGCTCACGAACTGATGCGAGCGATGGAAACCAGCGTGATCCGCGATTGCGCCGAAATGGCCGCCCGCGCTTCGTTGTTCCGCGCCGAAAGCCGCTGGGGCCTGTACCACTATCGCGTCGATCATCCGCAGCGCAACGACGCCGATTGGTTCTGCCACTGCCATCTGAAGAAGGGCGAGGACGGCCAGATGACCAGTTTCAAGAAGGCCGTCGAGCCTTACATCATCCCGCTCGACGCCGAGGAAATGCAGGCCTACGACCGCCTGCGCGTCGGCGCTTTCGCCGCTTGAGACATCATTTTTCAGAGAGTCCGAACCATGGCTTACCAAGCTCAGGAAATCTTCTTCCGCTCCAACGCCCCGGTCACCGTCGACGAGGACAAATGCATCGCGGAAAAGGGCTGCACGGTGTGCGTCGACGTATGCCCGATGGATCTGCTGGCGATCAACCCGGCCACGCAAAAGGCCTACATGGCGTTCGATGAATGCTGGTACTGCATGCCGTGCGAGAAGGATTGCCCGACGGGGGCGGTGAAAGTCGAGATCCCCTATTTATTGCGTTGACCCCAAATCCATTGTGGGAGCGAGCCTGCTCGCGAAAGCAATCGTTCATTCAACAATGATGGTGACTGACCCGCCGCCTTCGCGAGCAGGCTCGCTCCCACGTTGCAATTGTGATTATCCAATAGCCATCCGGTGAACCCCGGACGCTGAATGCAAAACACCCCTCGTTTCCCACCGCGCCCTGATCGCGGCGGAGACGAACTTCAAACCAATGATTCGAGGGGAAACACTCATGTTGCGTGCAGCACTCGCCGGTCTGGTACTGGCTTCATTCACCTTGTCGGCCTCGGCCGAAACCATCCGCATCGCCATCGGCACTCAGGACACCACTATCAACTGCGCCGCCGGCGGCCTGTTGATCCGTGAACTCGGTCTGCTGGAAAAATACCTGCCCCACGATGGAGCCTACAAAGACGCGAAGTACGACGTGCAGTGGAAAAACTTCACCAGTGGCGCGCCGCTGACCAACGAGATGGTCGCCGGCAAACTCGACTTTGGCGCCATGGCCGATTTCCCCGGTGCGTTCAATGGTGTGGCGTTCGAAACGGCGGGCAAGCACAGCCTGTTCATCAGCGTGCTGTCGGGCAGCATCAAGGGCAGCGGCAACGGCATCGTCGTGCCGAGCGCTTCGTCGGTGCAGAGCCTGAGCGAACTCAAGGGCAAGACCATTTCGGTGCCATTCGCCTCGACGGCTCACGGCATGTTGCTGCGCGCCGTGGCAGAGCAGGGCTGGGACCCGCTCAAGGATGTCAACATCATCGCCCAGCCACCGGAAGTCGCTGGCTCGGCATTGCAGGCCGGCAAGATCGACGCTCACGCCGATTTCGTGCCCTTCGCCGAGCTGTTCCCGAGTCGTGGTTTCGCCCGCAAGATCTACGACGGCGCCCAGGCCAACGCGCCGACTTTCCATGGCGCACTGGTGGATCAGGCCTACGCCAAAAAGTATCCGGAAATCGTCGTCGCCTATCTGCGTGCGAGCATCGAAGCCAACCAACTGCTCGCCACCGAACCGGAGAAGTACAGCGAACTGATCGCCAAAGTCACCGGGGTCGATGCCGAGGTCAACTACCTGTTCCACGGCCCGTTGGGCGTGCAGACCCGCGACCTGAGCTGGAAGCCTGAATATCGCCAGGCCGTCGGTACCGCCATCGATACCCTGAAGCTGCTGAAGAAAGCCGATCGCGGGCTCGACCTGAACAGCTTCATCGACGACCAATACATCCGCGCCGCCTTCAAGGCCTCAAACCTTGATTACACCGCGCAACTGGCCAACTACGCGCAGACGCCGTTGCCGGGTGTGGATGCGGCGACGGGCAAAGCCTTCACCGACGTCAGCCATGTCGCGGAAATCTGGGTGCGTGGCGAGGAAAAAGTCCGCCGTTACGGCTCGGCTGAAGCGGCGTTCACCGCGCTGGCGGCGTTGAAGCAGGAGGGCAAGAACATTCGTGCGGTGTATGCGCAGGCCAGCGACAGCGGGATCAAGTTGCTCGCTGAACAGGCGTGGTTTGCCAGCGACGCCAAGGGCCGCCTCAGCGCATTTTTGCTCAAGGGCCAGGCCCAGCAATACGCTGCGGCGCAGGGTGGCAAGGTGTTCGACTTCAGCGATGCCACTGCGCAGGTTGTTGCTGCGCGCTGAAGATCAAAAGCCCCTCACCCTAACCCTCTCCCGGAGGGAGAGGGGACTGACCGAGTTGTTGTTGAGAGATACGCCGACGTGAAGTACCGAGTCGAACTCAGGTCGTGAAAAGCACGCAAATCGGCTCCCTTTCCCCCTCGCCCCCCCTGGGGGAGAGGGCTGGGGTGAGGGGGTAAATCTCGGCCATCACACAGAACCCGAACTGGAAACCGGACTATGAAAACACCGTTGCGCTGGACATCAAGAGCCGCCTCACTGCTGCTCTGCCTGCTCTTCTGGCAACTCGCCGCCAGCCATCACTGGAACCTCGGCCTGGTCACCTTTGCCAACGTGCCGACGCCACTGGCGGTGATCGAAGCCGCGCTGGGCCTGGGCGACTCGGGCAAACTCTGGCAGCACCTGAGCAGCAGCCTCGGCCGCGTCTTCGCCGGTTACGTGGCGGCGTTGATCATCGGCATCGCCCTGGGCCTGGCCATCGGCCGGTCGAAATGGGCTGAAGACATTTTGCTGCCACCACTGGAAGTCCTGCGCCCGATCCCCGCCGTGGCGTGGATTCCGCTGGCGATCCTGATGTTTCCATCCTCGGAATTGTCGATGGTCTTTATCACCTTCACCGGCGCGCTGTTCCCGATCCTGCTCAACACCGTGCACGGCGTCGAAGGCGTCGATCCACGCCTGATCGCCTCGGCAAAAAGCCTCGGAGCAGGGCGCCGGGCGATTCTGCTGGAAGTAATCCTGCCGGGCGCTGCGCCGAGCATCATTACCGGCCTGGCGATCGGCATGGGCACTTCGTGGTTCTGCCTGGTGACGGCGGAAATGATCTCCGGGCAGTTCGGTATCGGTTACTACACATGGGAGTCCTACACCATTCAGAACTACGCCGACATTGTTGTCGGCATGCTCCTGATCGGCGTGTTGGGCATGGGCAGCAGTTGGCTGATCAAACGCTTGGGCGGCTTGTTCACGCCTTGGCATCGACCGCGAGGCAAAGCCTGATGAGCGTCATGCAAACCCCGGAAGGGCGGATCGACATTCGCCAGTTGTCCATCGTCCTCGGCCAGGGCCGCGAAGCCTTCGAAGCGGTGCAGGGCCTCGATTGCCAGATCGAACCCGGCCAGTTCGTGTGCATTCTCGGCCCGTCCGGTTGCGGCAAGTCGACCTTGCTTGGCGCCCTGGCCGGACACTTGAATGCCAGTACCGGCACCCTGAAAGTCGACGGCAGCGCGGTGACCGGCCCGTCGCCGCAGCGCGGCATGGTGTTTCAGCACCACACGCTGTTCCCCTGGCGTACGGTGCGCGACAACGTCGCCTTCGGCCTGAAGATGCGCGGCGTCGGCAAGGCTGAGCGCCGTCGCGCCGCTGACGACATCCTCAAACTGGTCGGCCTCGAAGGCTTCGCCGAGCGCTGGCCGGATCAACTCTCCGGAGGCATGCAGCAGCGGGTGGAGATTGCCCGGGTGCTGGTCAACCGCCCGCGCCTGCTGCTGATGGACGAGCCGTTCGGCGCGCTGGATGCGCTGACCCGCTTGAACATGCAGGAACTGCTGCTGGACATCTGGACGCGCATCCGCACCACCGTGGTTTTCGTCACCCATGACATCGACGAGGCGCTGTTTCTAGCCGATCGTTTGCTGGTAATGAGCGCGCGACCAGGGCGAATCATCGAAGACCTGCGTCTGGACTTTCCACGCCCGCGTACCAGTGAACTGGTGACCAGCCCCGACTTCGCTCGACTGAAACGCCATTGCCTCGACCTGCTGCGCCACGACAACGACCGACTGCTGCCGCGCCTCAATCCGCTCGGCCTGCCTCCTGAAAACCCTTTGCCGCGATTTGCCCTATGACCTCTATTTTTGCTGTGACCGACAACGAAGACATCCTCGCCCTGTATCCGCGCCTGACGGCTGAAGACGCTGGAGTGCGGCGCATTGCCCTGATTGATCTGGCCGATCTGGAGGAATCGGATGGTTTGCTCTGGCTGGTTGATCGACTCCGGCAGGATCCCGCCGAGGACGTCCGCACTGAAGCTGCGCGATTGCTCGAAGCGTGGGAGGATGAGGCGGTCGTGCAAGCCTTGTGTGAAGCGCTGACGGATCCGGCGCTCGCGGTGCAATCGGCGGCGGCGCAGAGTCTGAGCCTGCTCAAGACTGCGGCGGCGGGGCGGGTCATTCTGCCGTGGACCGCACATGCCGATGTCAGTGTGCGCATCGCCGCCTTTCGGGCGTTACGCGAATTGCGCTTCGCCGAGGCCGCGCCGGCTGCCGTCGCCGCGTTGGAGGACACCGATGCCAATGTCCGTCGCGAAGCGGTCGGTGTGCTCGGCTGGCTCAAACAGCTCGACGCGCTGCCAGCTCTGGCGCAACTGGCCAGCGACGACCCGGACACCGAAGTGCGTCGCGCCGCGACGGGTGCGCTGGGTCTGGCCAGTGGCGCCGAAGTATTGCCAGCGTTGCGCCAGGCTTTGCGCGACCCTGCCTGGCAAGTGCGCGAAGAAGCTGCGACCACGCTGGGCAAGGTTGGCCACAGCGACGCCGGCCCGGCCTTGGTCGAAGCGCTGAGCGATGATTACTGGCAAGTGCGCCTGCGCGCCACCCGAAGCCTCGGTCGCTTGCGCTTCGTTCCGGCGCTGGACGCGCTGATCGACACCCTCGGCCACCGCATCAGCAATCTGCGCAAGGAAGCCGCGCTGGCCCTCGGTGAATTGAACGATCGCGGCGCCGTGGCCGCGTTGCAGGCAGCGCAGGACGACGGCGACCCGGAAGTACGCAAAGCCGTGCGCATCGCATTGAGTCAGTTGCAATGAACCCACTGTCGGTGGGCAACTCGCAGAGTGCACGCACGTTGCGCCTGAGCTGGCCGGACGGGCGCGAATCGTTGCTCACGCATGCCGATCTGCGCCGGCAATGCCCATGCTCGCAATGCCGCGCATTTCGCCTGCGCGGCGTCACGCCGCTGGTTGATGATCGCGTGCGCCTGATCGAGGTAAATCCGCAGGGGTATGGCGTGCAACTGGTGTTCAGCGATGGCCATCAACGCGGGATTTACCCGTGGGAGTACCTGGCGCAACTGGGTTCCTGACCTTATCCGATGATCGTTCCCACGCGGAGCGTGGGAACGATCAGATCGCAGCCTTCGGCAGCTGCCTGCGTCGGCATGCGCCGACTGGCGGTTCTTGTCAGGAAATTCCCACAGGAGTACAAATGTACTCCATGACGAACCTGACTCCCCGCCGTACTGCCATTCTGACCTTTATCCGCGATCGCATCGCCGAGCACGGTCAGCCCCCAAGCCTCGCTGAAATCAGCGAGGCTTTTGGTTTTGCCTCGCGCAGCGTGGCGCGCAAGCATGTGCTGGCGCTCACCGAAGCCGGTTTCATTGAGGTCAATCCGCATCAGGCCCGGGGCATTCGCCTGCTCGGTCAGCCACCGCGTCCGGAATTGCTGGAGATCCCCGTACTCGGTCGCGTGGCTGCCGGCGCACCGATTGGCGCCGATGCCGATATCCATAACCGTTTGCTGCTCGACCCGGCGCTGTTCTCCCGCACCCCGGATTACATGCTGCGGGTGCAGGGCGACTCGATGATCGAAGACGGCATTCTCGATGGCGATCTGGTCGGTGTACGGCGCAATCCCGAGGCGCTGAACGGCCAGATCGTCGTTGCGCGTCTGGACGGTGAAGTCACCATCAAACGCTTCGAACGGGTCGGGGATGAAGTGCGCCTGCTGCCGCGCAACCCGGCCTATCAGCCCATCGTTGTGCGTAACGATCAGGATCTGGCCATCGAAGGCGTGTTCTGTGGTCTGGTGAGGCAAGGCTGATGGGTGCCGTCGTTGCGTTGGATACGCTGTTCAATGGCGGCCAGGTCTGGCGCGGCAGGCCTGCGCCACCGGCGGCAAGTCCGCAGCCGACCGGGCATGCGGGACTGGACGCAGCTCTGCCCAGCGGCGGCTGGCCGGAAGCGGCGCTGAGCGAAATCCTTCTCGCCGGCCCCGGTGTCGGCGAGCTGCAACTGGTCTGGCCAACCCTGGCGCGATTGTCCGCGGCCGGTGAGCGCATCGTGCTGGTGGCGCCGCCGTTCGTGCCATACCCGCAGGCCTGGGCCAATGCCGGAGTCGATCTGCGCCAGTTGTCGGTGATTCAGGCCAGCGAGCGCGATGCCTTGTGGGCGGCGGAGCAATGCCTGCGCTCGGGCAGTTGCGGCGCGGTGCTGTGCTGGCCGAACAAGGCCGATGACCGAGCCTTGCGGCGTTTGCAGGTAGCGGCGGAAACCGGCCAGACCCTGGCCTTTGCCTGGCGCCCGTTGAGCGAGGCGGTCAACCCGTCACCGGCAGCGTTACGGATTGCCATCGATGCCAAACCGGCGCAGCTACGTGTGCTCAAGTGCCGTGGCGGGCTGGCGCGGGCGGCGCCGATTGCCTTTGCCGTGGGGCACTGATCGTCATGCGCTGGGTATGTATTCTGTTTCCGCAATTGGCCCTCGATGCCGTGCTGCGTCAGCGGCCCGACCCTGAAGAGCCGCTGGTCCTGCTCAGCGGCCCGGCCCAGCGGCGGGTGCTGCAAGCGGTAAATCCGGCGGCACGCAAACTCGGCCTGCGCCCTGGCATGTCGATGACCGCCGCGCAAGCCATGAGCAAAGGCTTTGCCACCGCCGATTATGAGGTGGCCGAGGTCGAGCACTGGCAGCAGTTTCTCGCCGCGTGGGCCTATCGCTTCAGCGCTCAGGTCAGCGTGCATTACCCGCGTACCGTGGTCTTCGAGATCGAATCCAGCCTCGGACTGTTCGGTACCTGGCCGCAATTTGAAGCTCGCCTGCGCCAGGAATTGAAAGATCTGGGCTTTCGCCATCGAATCGTCGCCGCGCCGAACCCGGTGGCGGCGCGAGTGCTGGCCAATGCCTACGATGGCCTGGTGGTGCCGGACGGCGAGGCTCTGCAGCATCATCTCGGGCAATTGCCGGTCGACCGCGTCGGGCTGGAACCGAATGTCGCTACGGCGTTGTCGCGCATGGGCCTGCGCAATCTCAGCCAGGTGCAAAGCCTGCCACGCCAAGCACTGGCCCGGCGTTTCGAAGCGCAGATGCTCAAGCACCTCGACACGCTGTTCGGCGCACGCCCTCTGGCGCTGGCGTTCTATCTGCCGCCCGACCGTTTCGATATCCGCATCGAACTGAATTTCGACGTGCAATCCCATCAGGCCTTGCTGTTCCCGTTACGGCGCTTGACCGGCGATTTGTCGGCGTTCCTCTGCGGGCGCGACAGTGGTGTGCAGCGTTTCGACCTGCATCTGGAACACGCCGGGCTGCCGGAGACAGTAATCAAGGTCGGCCTGCTCAGCGCCGAGCGTGACGCGGCGATGCTCTTCGAACTGGCTCGTGGCCGGCTGGAGCAAGTCCAGGTCGAAGCACCGGTGCGTGGTTTTCGCTTGCGCGCCGAAGACCTGCCGAGTTTCGTTCCGCAGTATCAGGAGCTGTTCGACGACCGCCCGCAGCAGACCTTGCCCTGGGAGCAATTGCGCGAACGTCTGCGCGCACGGCTGGGTGATGACGCAGTGCAGGGGCTGCGCTTTCAGGCCGATCATCGCCCTGAGCGCGCGTGGCAGAACGCTGCCGATAAACACCTTTGCACGGGGTTGCCCAGCGTGCAGCGTCCGGGCTGGCTGCTCAACGAACCGCAAAGCGTGCCGGAAGGTTCGGCGCGGATTCTCATGGGGCCGGAGCGCATCGAATCCGGTTGGTGGGACGGTGGCGACGTGCGGCGTGATTACTACCTGATCCAGAACCGCGCCGGTCAGCAGGGCTGGGCCTGGCGGGCGGTGGGTGAGGGCGGTCCGCTGTGGCTGCAAGGCTGGTTCGCATGAGTGCCGATTACGCCGAACTGCATTGCCTGTCGAACTTCAGTTTCCAGCGCGGAGCCTCGAGCGCGCTGGAACTGTTTCAGCGGGCGAAAAAGCACGGCTATCAGGCGCTGGCGATCACCGACGAATGTACCCTGGCCGGCATCGTTCGTGCGTGGCAAGCGGCGAAGTCCGTTGAGTTGCCGTTGATCATCGGCAGCGAGATACGCATCGACAACGGCCCGAAACTGGTGCTGCTGGTGGAAAACCTTGCCGGTTATCAGGCCTTGTGCGGCTTGATCACCCAGGCTCGGCGGCGTACGCAGAAAGGCCAGTATCAGGTGCAGCGGGAAGACTTCGCCGAAGCGCTGCCGGGTTTGCTGGTGTTGTGGGTGCCGGATTCAGTGGATGACCGGGAAGAAGGGCGCTGGCTGAAACAAACCTTCGGCGACCGCCTGTGGCTCACGGTGCAACTGCATCGCGGGCAGAACGATCAGCAGCGACTATCGGCATTGTTGGCTCTGGCGGCTGAGTTGCAGATTCCAGCCGTGGCCAGCGGCGATGTGCACATGCACGCCCGGGGGCGCCGTGCCTTGCAGGACACCATGACCGCGATCCGTCATCACGTCCCCGTGGCCGAAGCGGGTCTGCGCCTGCACCCCAATGGCGAGCGGCATTTGCGTTGCCTCGATGAGCTGCGCGCCCTGTATCCGCCGGACTTGCTCGAAGCGTCGCTAAAACTGGCCAGACGCTGCACCTTCGATCTGAGCGAGCTGCGCTATCAGTACCCGAAAGAGCTGGTGCCCGAGGGCCACAGTGCCAGTTCCTGGTTGCGCCATCTGACCGAGGAGGGCATTGCCTGGCGTTGGCCGAAAGGGCCTCAGGCCAAGGTGCTCAAGCAGATCGATGACGAGTTGCAATTGATCGCCGAGCTCGGCTACGAAAGCTATTTCCTCACCGTGCACGACGTGGTGCGCTTTGCCCGCACACAGAAAATCCTCTGTCAGGGGCGTGGTTCGGCAGCCAACTCGGCGGTGTGTTATGCCTTGGGCATCACCGAAATCGACCCGGAGCGCACCACGCTATTGTTCGAACGTTTCATGTCCAAAGAGCGCAACGAGCCGCCGGACATCGATGTCGATTTCGAGCACGAGCGCCGCGAAGAAGTCCTGCAATACGTGTTCAACCGTTACGGCCGGCGTCGTGCGGCGCTGACGGCGGTGGTCAGCACCTATCACGCCACCGGTGCCGTGCGCGATGTGGCCAAGGCCCTCGGCCTGCCGCCGGATCAGATCAACGCGCTGGCCGACTGCTGCGGGCGCTGGAGCGATGAGACGCCGCCGCTGGAACGTTTGCGTGAAGGCGGCTTCGACCCGGATAGTCCGGTGCTGCGCCGGGTGCTGAGCCTGACCGGGCAACTGATCGGCTTCCCCCGGCATCTGTCGCAGCATCCCGGCGGTTTTGTGATTTCCGAGCAGCCGCTGGACACCTTGGTGCCGGTCGAAAACGCGGCGATGGCCGACCGCACCATCATTCAGTGGGACAAGGACGACCTCGATGCGGTCGGCCTGCTCAAGGTGGATATCCTCGCCTTGGGCATGCTCAGTGCGATTCGCCGCTGCTTCGACCTGCTGCGCCGGCATCGTGATCTGAACCTGACGCTCGCGACGATCCCCGCCGAAGACAAACCGACCTACGAAATGATCAGCCGCGCCGATACCGTCGGCGTGTTCCAGATCGAGTCGCGGGCGCAGATGTCGATGCTGCCGCGCCTGAAGCCTAAGACCTTCTACGATCTGGTGATTGAAGTGGCGATCGTCCGGCCCGGGCCGATTCAGGGCGGCATGGTTCATCCGTATCTGCGCCGACGTAATAACGAAGAGGCGGAAACCTATCCATCGCCGGCGCTCGAAGTCGTACTCAAAAGAACCCTGGGCGTGCCGTTGTTCCAGGAACAGGTCATGCAGATCGCCATCGTCGCTGCCGACTATAGCCCCGGCGAGGCCGATCAGTTGCGCCGCTCGATGGCGGCGTGGAAGCGCCATGGCGGACTGGAGCCGCACAAGGAGCGCCTCGCCGCCGGCATGAAAAAGAACGGCTACACACCGGAATTCGCTGCGCAGATCTTCGAGCAGATCAAAGGCTTCGGCAGTTACGGCTTCCCCGAATCCCACGCCGCCAGTTTCGCCTTGCTGACCTACGCCAGTTGCTGGCTCAAGTGTCACGAGCCAGCGGCGTTCGCCTGTGCACTGATCAACAGTTGGCCGATGGGCTTTTACAGCCCGGACCAGATTCTGCAGGACGCGCGGCGGCACCAATTGCAGATCCGTCCGGTGGACGTGCGCGCCAGTGACTGGGATTGCAGCCTCGAGCCGCTGAGTGCCGGGCAGCCGGCGATTCGCATGGGCCTGCGCATGATCAAGGGGTTTCGCGAAGAAGATGCCCGGCGCATCGAAGCCGCGCGCCGCCACGGGGCGTTTGCCGATGTTGCTGACCTGGGCGAGCGCGCCGCTCTCGACAGTCGAGCGCAGGCCTTGCTGGCAGACTCCGGCGCTTTGCGTGGCTTGGCCGGGCATCGCCATCGTGCGCGTTGGGAAGTGGCTGGGGTGCAGAAACAACTCGGCCTGTTCGCCGGTCTGCCCAACGAGGAAGAAGTAAAAATCGTCTTGCCCAAACCCAGCGTTGGCGAAGACCTGCATGCTGATTACGCCACGGTGGGGACGACGCTGGGGCCGCACCCGTTGGCGTTGTTGCGTGGCGAGTTGCAGGCCAGGCGCTGCCGCAGCTCGCGCGAGTTGATGGATATCGAACATGGCCGGCCGGTCAGCGTGGCCGGTCTGGTCACGGGCCGACAGCGACCCGGTACGGCCAGCGGCGTGACGTTCGTGACCCTGGAAGACGAGTTCGGCAACGTCAACGTGGTGGTCTGGCGTGACCTGGCCGAGCGTCAGCGCCAAGTGCTGGTGGGGTCGCAATTGCTCAAGGTCGACGGCCGCTGGGAACGCGAAGGCGATGTGCGCCACCTGATCGCCGGCCGCATGAGCGACCTGAGCCCGCTGCTCAATGGCATTCACGTGCAGAGCCGCGATTTCCACTGACCTTTGTGGCAGCGAGCCTGCTCGCGAAAGCGCAGTCTTAGGCAATGACAATGTTGACTGTGCCGCCGCCTTCGCGAGCAGGCTCGCTCCCACAGAGATTTGGTTGCGATGAAGATGGTTGATCGGCCCCGGATCAGTGTGGGAGCGAGCTTGCTCGCGAAAGCGCAGTCTCAGGCGATGACGATGTTGACTGTGCCGCCGCCTTCGCGAGCAGGCTCGCTCCCACAGGGATTTTGGTTGCGATGAAGATGGTCGATCTGCCCCGGATCAGTGTGGGAGCGAGCTTGCTCGCGAAAGCGCAGTGTCAGGCAATGACGATGTTGAATGTACCGCCGCCTTCGCGAGCAAGCTCGCTCCCACAGGGATTTTGGTTGCGATGAAGATGGTCGATCTGCCCCGTATCAGTGTGGCAGCGAGCCTGCTCGCTAAAGCGCAGTCTCAGGCAATGACAATGTTGACTGTGCCGCCGCCTTCGCGAGCAGGCTCGCTCCCACAGGTTTTGGCTGTTTATTCAAAATCGAGATAAATCAAAAGGCTGCACCTTTGGGCCGAAGGCAGATATTCTGCGCTTCACACTGGTACGGGAACCCGATCAACTCCATGGCGAGCCACTGCCAGGATGAATTGCCCGACGCCAAAGGAGTGTTCGAATGAGCGAAAAGAAGCTGGAAACCACGGTCGATCGCGTCTACCAAGGGGTTTACGCGGCGATCAGCAAGCGTTCGTTGCGCCCGGGCATGAAGCTGGGTGAGGCCTCGCTGGCCGAGCTGTTCAATGTCAGCCGCACCTCGGTGCGTGCTGCGCTCAAGCAGTTGGAAGCCGATGGTCTGGTCACCACCGAGCCCAACAAAGGCGCTTCGGTGTCGCTGCCCAGTGACGCAGAGCTGCGTTCGTTGTTCGAAACCCGGCGGCTGATCGAGATCGGCATCGTCACCGAACTGTGCCGGCGCAAAGACAGCGTTGCCATGCAGGATCTGCGTGAGCACTTGTTACTGGAAGATGCCGCGCATGCTGCCGGCGACCATGAACGACTGATCCATCTGCTCGGCGAGTTCCACCTCAAACTGGCGCGCAGCCTGAACAATCCGGTACTGCTCGACTGGTTCCAGAAGCTGATCTCGCGGGCCTCGCTATATGCCGCCGCGCTCGATGATGACAGTCATCAAGCCTGCCGCGACGATGAACACCTGCGTTTGCTCGAGTACATCGAAGCCGGCGATCAGAGCGCCGCGATCGAACTGACCTGTACGCACCTCAACGGAATCGAGAAGGCGATCCTCGACGTCGCGGCAAAAATGAAAACCGGCTATCACCCACTCAAGCACTTGATTGGCGTCTGAATGGCTCTGCGTCGTAAATCGGCTATACCTGCGATGAAACCAATGCGTTTTCACAGCCTCGAAACACACGGGCGTCGCGTCGTTGTAGCGTTGCGATAGATCGGAAAACCGCAAAAAAGGACACTGAGTCAGGCGATGCAGTTTTTATCCGAAAGCCACGGCTGTGAAGGCTGGAAAGGCGAAATGGCCGAACGCATCCGTGCGTTCGACTGGAGCCACACGGAACTTGGCGCGCTCGCCGAATGGCCGGCCAGCCTGTGCAACACCGTGCAACTGATGCTGGCTTCGCCGTTGCCCATGGTGATGCTGTGGGGCCACGCCGGCTACATGATCTACAACGACGCTTATTCCGAATTTGCCGGTGGCCGCCATCCTTATCTGCTTGGCGTGCCGGTTGAGCTGGGCTGGCCGGAAGTCGCCGAGTTCAACCGTCACGTCGTTGACACCTGCCTGGCCGGTGGCACCTTGTCCTATCGCAACAAAGAGTTGGTATTGCTGCGCGACGGCGTGCCTGAAGACGTCTGGATGGATTTGTATTACAGCCCGGTGGCCAACGACGAAGGCGTGCCCGGCGGCGTCATGGCGATGGTGGTCGAAACCACCGAACTGGTGCATTCCGAGCGCCTGCGTCAGGCGGCCGAAGATGCCTATCGCGCCGACAACGAGCGCGTGCGTCTGGCGCTGAATGCCGGCGCACTGCTTGGCTCGTTTGTCTGGGACATCAAGAACAATCGCTTCTCCGCTGACGAACGTTTCGCCCGCACCTTTTCCTATCCGCCGGATCAGGACTTGAGCGATCTGCAACAAGAGATCGCCGAATCGCGCATTCATCCCGACGACCACCCATGGGTCCAGGAGCGGGTCGCCCATTGTGTGCGCACTGGCGAGCCCTACAACGCCGAGTACCGTGTACAGCGCGGCGATGGCCAATATCTGTGGGTGCTGGCCAGTGGTGCCTGCGAGTTCGATGAAGACGGAAGGCCGTTTCGCTTCCCCGGTGTGCTGATCGACATCCATGAGCGCAAGAATGCCGAAGAATCACTGCTCAAATTCACCCGCAACCTCGAACAGCGCGTGGCCGCCGAAGTGGATGCGCGACTGGCGGCCGAGGAACAGCTTCGCCAGTCGCAGAAACTCGAAGCCATCGGCGGCCTGACCGGTGGCGTTGCCCATGACTTCAACAATCTGCTGCAAGTCATCGCCGGCAACCTGCATCTGCTCGCTCGGCATGAGCCCAACAATGCCAACGTGCAGCGCCGGGTCGGGGCTTCGCTGGCGGCGGTCGAGCGCGGGGCCAAACTGTCTTCACAATTGCTCGCGTTTGCCCGGCGGCAACCGCTTTCACCCGCCGTGTGCAACCCAGAACAGATTTTCGAAGGCGTTGGCGAGTTGCTGCAACGCGCCTTGGGCGAAACCATTCAGATCGACGTGCAACTGCCGCCGCAGCCGTGGCATATCAACGTCGACCGCAATCAACTGGAAAACGCGATTCTCAATCTGGCCATCAACGCCCGCGACGCGATGAAAGGCGAGGGCGTCATCGGCCTCAGTGCCGCCAATGTCTGCCTGGACAGCGAATACTGCGCCGGCAAGGGCATAGCGGCCGGTGAGTATGTGCGCGTGGCGGTCACCGACACCGGCGTGGGCATTGCTCCACAGATGCTGGAACAGGTCTTCGAACCGTTCTTCACCACCAAGGCCGACGGCCAGGGCACCGGGCTCGGTTTGAGCATGGTCTTCGGCTTCGTCAAACAGAGTGGCGGTCACGTCGAGATCGACAGCAAGCTCGGCGAAGGCACGCGGGTGCAGTTGTATTTCCCGCGCAGTCTGCGCCCGGTTCGCGAAGAGACCGCCAGTGTTGGCGAACGCAAGAGCGGCGGCCACGAAACCATTCTGGTGGTGGAGGACAACGACGCCGTGCGCGCTTCGGCGGTGGAGTTGCTGCGCGAAGAAGGTTATCGGGTGATGACCGCGTGCAATGGCGACGTGGCCATGCAGATGTTGCTGGAAGGCATCGAGATCGATCTGATCTTCACCGACGTGGTCATGCCCGGCCTTATCAAGAGTTCCGATCTTGCTGCCTGGGCCAAGGTGCAGACACCGCCGGTGCCGGTGCTGTTCACTTCCGGGCATACCCGCGACATCATTTCCCGCGACCACCAACTCAGCCCCGATACCCATCTGCTCGGCAAACCCTACAGCCCGCAAGCTTTACTGCAGATGATTTGCGAGGTGCTCGGCACCTGATGCCGAGCGCTGCCCAGTTTTTCAATCAAGGCAGGCCGATGACTTCCAAGCGCAATTCCAAAGCACCCGCCGGCATGGTTCGCGTGCGCGGCGCCCGCGAACATAACCTGAAGAACGTTGATGTCGATATTCCGCGCGATGCGCTGGTGGTGTTCACCGGCGTCTCCGGTTCGGGCAAGTCGTCGCTGGCGTTCTCCACGCTGTATGCCGAGGCCCAGCGGCGGTATTTCGAATCGGTGGCGCCGTACGCGCGGCGGCTGATCGATCAGGTCGGCGTGCCGGATGTCGATTCCATCGAAGGCTTGCCGCCCGCCGTCGCTTTGCAACAGCAGCGCGGCACGCCAAGTGCGCGTTCTTCGGTGGGCAGCGTGACGACGTTGTCGAGCCTGATCCGCATGCTCTATTCCCGCGCCGGCAGTTATCCGCCGGGGCAGCCGATGCTGTATGCCGAGGATTTTTCACCGAACACGCCGCAGGGCGCCTGTCCGGAGTGTCACGGACTTGGCCGCGTCTATGAAGTGACCGAAGCGCTGATGGTGCCGGACCCGAACCTGACCATCCGCCAGCGCGCCGTGGCGTCCTGGCCTTTGGCGTGGCAGGGGCAGAACCTGCGCGACATCCTGGTGACCATGGGCATCGATGTCGACATTCCGTGGAAGAAACTGCCGAAAAAGCAGCGCGACTGGATTCTCTTTACTGAAGAGACGCCGACGGTGCCGGTGTACGCCGGGCTGACCCCGGAAGAAACCCGCGTCGCGCTCAAACGCAAAATGGAACCGAGTTATCAGGGCACCTTCACCGGCGCCCGGCGCTACATCCTGCACACCTTCACTCACTCGCAAAGTGCGCTGATGAAGAAGCGTGTTTCGCAGTTCATGCGCGGCAGCCCGTGCCCATTGTGCGAGGGCAAGCGGCTCAAGCGCGAGGCTCTTTCGGTGACCTTTGCCGGCTACGACATTGGTGAGCTGTCGCAGATGCCGTTGCTGCAAGTGGCCGAAGTGCTGAGACCGGTGGCAGCGGCGAATTATCTGGAACAGGCCGAGGAGAGCGGCGACACCCTCAGCCATGCGCAAACCCGCGAGGCGCGCCAGCAGCGGGTCGCCCATGGCGCGAGTGGTCATGCCAGCGCACCGGACGTGCGCCACACGCCGAATCTGTCGCTGGAGAAACGCTTGGCGGCGCAGCGCATCGCTGAGGATTTGCTGGAGCGGGTCAGCACCCTGACCGATCTCGGCCTGGGGTATCTGGCGCTGGAACGCAGTACACCGACGCTGTCGTCTGGCGAGTTGCAGCGTTTGCGCCTGGCCACGCAATTGGGTTCGCAACTGTTCGGAGTGATTTATGTGCTGGACGAACCGTCTGCCGGTCTGCATCCGGCGGATGGCGAGGCGCTGTTCGAGGCGTTGCAGCGCTTGAAGGCTGACGGCAACACGCTGTTTGTGGTCGAACACGATGTCGAAACCATGCGCCGTGCCGACTGGCTGATTGACGTCGGCCCGGCAGCGGGCGAAAAGGGCGGGCGCGTGTTGTACAGCGGTCCGCCTGCGGGACTTGCTGATGTTGCAGATTCACAGACTCGCGCTTATCTGTTTGCCGAAAAGCAACGCCCTGATCGCGCCCCGCGCAAGCCCAGCGGGTGGCTGAAGCTCGACGGCGTCACGCGCAACAATCTGAATAATCTCAGCGCCGAATTTCCCTTGGGCTGTTTCACCTCGGTGACCGGCGTATCGGGTTCTGGCAAATCGAGTCTGGTCAGTCAGGCCTTGCTGGAACTGGTCGGCGCGCAGTTGGGCCGTCCAGTGGCCGAGTCCGAGTCGGAAGAACCGAGTCTGGAAGATGACACGCCGCCGCCCAGCACTGGCCAGATCAGCGCCGGCCTGGAGTCGATCAAACGCCTGGTGCAGGTTGATCAGAAACCCATCGGACGCACGCCGCGCTCCAATCTGGCGACCTACACCGGACTGTTCGACAACGTGCGCAAGCTGTTCGCCGCGACACCTGAGGCACAAGCGGCGGGCTATGACGCCGGGCAGTTTTCCTTCAACGTCGCCAAGGGCCGTTGCGCTACTTGCGAGGGTGAGGGGTTCGTCAGTGTGGAATTGCTGTTCATGCCCAGTGTGTATGCGCCATGCCCGACCTGTCATGGCGCACGGTATAACCCGCAGACGCTGGCGATTCTCTGGCAGGGCTTGAGCATCGCTCAGGTGCTGCAACTGACTGTCGATGAGGCGGTGTCCGTGTTTGCCGAGCAGCCAGGGATTCGTCGTTCGCTGGAGGTGCTGCGCGATATCGGTCTGGGTTACTTGCGCCTCGGGCAACCGGCCACGGAACTGTCCGGTGGTGAGGCGCAGCGGATCAAACTGGCAACCGAATTGCAGCGCAACCAGCGTGGCGCGACCTTGTATGTGCTGGATGAGCCGACCACGGGATTGCACCCGAGGGATGTCGATCGCTTGCTGGAACAGCTCGATACGCTGGTGACGGCGGGGCACACGGTGATTGTGGTCGAACACGAGATGCGTGTCGTCGCGCAGAGCGACTGGGTGATCGACATCGGCCCTGGAGCGGGCGGTCAGGGCGGCAGCATCGTCGCCGCCGGCACACCGCAGAAAGTCGCCACCAGCAAGAAGAGCAAGACTGCGCCGTTTCTGGCTCGGGCATTAAGCCGATGATGGCAGCGACCTGCCGAACGCCTTCGCGAGCAGGCTCGCTCCCACAGTTTTGAATGGTGTACCCAGACAGGTCGTCACACACGAATCCCCTGTGGGAGATTCTATGATTATCCTCAAGCGATAACTGCCCCTTTCGATTG
>NZ_RCNZ01000083.1:0-17478 GCF_004307525.1 Pseudomonas sp. Sample_21
GGTCGGGGACGATCTTATCCAAAATGCTTCTCCTGCTGATGCTGATGGGCAGCCATCGATCGCCGGATCTCACGCGGCGAATAGGTGGCAGCTATGTGCGAGGTGAGATCCACCGGAGCAGGCAACCGGCCAGACCGAAGTCTGCCCGCACACAGCCGCCATAAAGCAGGCAGCAGATTGAGCTGGCGCCAATTATCGTGGTGCTGGCGCCAGTTGCAAGCTATCCGGGGATCTCACTCCCGATCGCTGATTCGCAGCGACGGGAAAAGACTAGAGATCGCACGTCCGACGGACAACCTGAAAACCTTGTGGGAAGGTTCTGCGAACTCAGATACCGCTTTAAACACACTCCAGATCGCCACCCTCACCCTAGCCCTCTCCCAGAGGGAGAGGGGACTGACCGAGTTGTTCAGGCGAGGTACGCCGACGTGAAAGTCCGAGTTGAACTCAGGATTTGCAAACCACACAAAATCGGCCCCCTCTCCCTCGGGAGAGGGCTGGGGTGAGGGGCAGCAACAACACAAATCAAAAGCCGGACACACACGCTTTTCACCACTCAATAGGCCGAGTGTCAGCTCGCCTGCTCTTGATCTTGATCCACCGGCGACGTCGGAAGGCTGAGTGGAGGGATTGATCCGGGGGTGGGAGCGCAGCGACCGTCTGGCGCAGCCAGACACAGCGGAAGGAGGTGCAGCGAAGCAAACCGTAGCCGCTGCGCCCGGATCAGTCCCGGAGCGAAGGAACCCGAGCCTGCGAGGGCCGAACGTAGGAGCAAGCGTTTTTTTGCTTACTTTTTTTAGGCGTTTGTAAAAAAAGTGAGTCGCCGTAAGGGCGAAACCGCCAGCCGCCACACCCGAAGCAACGGATATTCACCCAATCAGCCAGCATGCTCGCCTGTAGGGGCGCCTTCGCGAGCAGGCTCGCTCCCACAGTGAAAATGCGCCCGCCCAAAAATCAGCGGCAACAAAAAACCCGCAGACAATCACTCATCTGCGGGTTTCCCGTTCAAGCAGCCAAGAAGATCAGAAATCCTCCAGCCGCCACACCTCATAAGCCGGCGTCTCATACGGATGACTGAGCTTCAACGCCGCCACAACAGCAACAATCAAGTCATCCGCAACGACAAGCTCAACCTTCCATTCCTTAACCCGCTCGACCTGCCCCGCCTGACCAATAAACGGCTGACTGCCGTCCAACGGTCGAAACTGGCCAGAGCCAAGCACCTGCCACGCACAGTGGTCATAGTCACCGATCCGCCCACCACCGGCAGCGAACACAGCCCCTTTGACCACCTCGACATGACTGTCAGGAACAAAAAACGCCAGCTTGTACACAGGTCTTAGTTCACCCAGACGCGCGCATTACGGAACATGCGCATCCACGGAGCGTCTTCGTTCCAGTCTTCCGAACGCCACGAGTTCTGCACCGCACGGAACACACGCTCCGGGTGCGGCATCATGATCGTCACACGGCCGTCACGGCTGGTGAGGCCGGTGATCCCGCGCGGCGAGCCGTTCGGGTTGGCCGGATAGGCTTCGGTGACCTTGCCGTGGTTGTCGACAAAACGCATCGCCACGCAACCGGACAGATCGGCTTCCAGCAGTGCTTCTTCGCTGGCGAACTCGGCATGACCTTCACCGTGGGCGATAGCGATCGGCATGCGCGAACCGGCCATGCCCTGCAGGAAGATCGAGTTCGATTCCTGGATCTGCACCATCGCCACCCGCGCTTCGAACTGCTCGGAGCGGTTGCGCACGAAGTGCGGCCAGAACTCGCTGCCCGGGATCAGCTCGTGCAGGTTGGACATCATCTGGCAACCGTTGCACACGCCCAGCGTGAAGCTGTCGTTACGCTCGAAGAAGCCCTGGAACGCATCGCGGGCGCGGCTGTTGAACAGCGCCGACTTGGCCCAGCCTTCACCGGCGCCGAGCACGTCGCCGTAGGAGAAACCACCGCAGGCCACCAGGCCTTTGAACTCGTTGAGGTCGACACGACCGGCGAGGATGTCGCTCATGTGCACGTCGATCGCGCTGAAGCCGGCACGGTCGAACGCGGCGGCCATTTCCACCTGACCGTTGACGCCCTGCTCACGCAGCACGGCAACCTGTGGGCGAATGCCTTTCTTGATGTAAGGCGCGGCGATGTCCTGATTGACGTCGTAGCTGAGCTTGACGCTCAGGCCCGGGTTGTCTTCTTCCAGCAGCGCGTCGAATTCCTGCTCGGCGCAGTCGGCGTTGTCGCGCAGACGCTGTATCTGGTAGCTGGTCTCGGCCCACTGACGTTGCAGCAGACGACGCTGGCCTTCGAACACGGTGTCACCGTTGAAGGTGATGTTGATCTGGCCATTGTTGATCGGCTGACCGATCACCGACACGCAGTCGCCCAGACCGGCGGCGCTGAATTGCGCGAGGATGTCCGGGGTGGCGTCCTGGCGAACCTGGATCACCGCACCGAGTTCTTCGTTGAACAGGATCGCGGCGATTTCCGAAGCGGATTCGGCAACGCTGTCCAGGTTCAGGCTCAGACCGCAGTGGCCGGCGAAGGCCATTTCCACCACGGAGGTCAGCAGACCACCGTCGGAACGGTCGTGGTAGGCCAGCAGGTGACCGTCGGCATTGAGGCCCTGGATCACCGCGAAGAAGGCTTTCAGGTCTTCGGCGTCATCGACGTCCGGCGCATGCTTGCCGAGCTTGCCGTGGACTTGCGCGAGGATCGATGCACCCATGCGGTTCTGGCCGCAACCGAGGTCGATCAGGATCAGGTCGGTGGTGCCCTTGTCCATGCGCAGTTCCGGGGTCAGGGTCTGACGGATGTCAGCCACTGGCGCGAAACCGGTAACGATCAGCGACATCGGCGAGGTGACGGTCTTGTCTTCGCCGTTGTCGTTCCAGCGCGTGGCCATGGACATCGAGTCCTTGCCCACCGGAATGGTGATGCCCAGCTCAGGGCACAGCTCCATGCCGACCGCTTTCACGGTGTCGTACAGACGCGCGTCTTCGCCCGGGTGGCCGGCCGCCGACATCCAGTTCGCCGACAGTTTGATGTCGGAGAGCTTGTTGATGCGCGAGGCGGCAATGTTGGTGATGGTTTCGCCGATGGCCATGCGGCCCGAGGCCGGCGCGTCCAGCAGAGCCAGCGGAGTACGCTCGCCCATCGCCATCGCTTCACCGGTGTAGACGTCGAAACTGGTGGCGGTGACGGCAACGTCGGCCACCGGCACTTGCCACGGGCCAACCATCTGGTCACGGGCAACGAGGCCAGTGATGGTGCGGTCGCCGATGGTGATCAGGAAGCTTTTGCTGGCCACGGCCGGATGATGCAGAACGCGCTCGATGGACTCGCTGATGTCGAGGTTCGACGGATCGAAGTCATCGCCCAGCTCGGCTTCGCGAACCACCGAACGGTGCATGCGCGGCGCCTTGCCCAGCAACACTTCCAGCGGCATGTCCACCGGGTTGTTGCCGAAATGGCTGTCGGTTACGGTCAGTTGCGGTTCGGCAGTCGCTTCCCCGACTACGGCAAACGGGCAACGCTCGCGTTCGCAGATCGCCTGGAAGCGCTCGAAGTCTTCCGGGCCGACTGCCAGCACGTAACGTTCCTGGGATTCGTTCGACCAGATTTCGTGCGGGGCCATGCCCGGCTCGTCATTAGGGATGTTGCGCAGTTCGAAACGGCCACCGCGGTCGCCGTCGTTGACCAGTTCCGGGAAGGCGTTGGACAGACCGCCCGCGCCGACGTCGTGGATGAAGCTGATCGGGTTCTTGTCGCCCAGTTGCCAGCAACGGTCGATGACTTCCTGGCAGCGACGCTCCATTTCAGGGTTTTCACGCTGCACGGAAGCAAAATCCAGATCCGCCGAGCTGGTGCCGGTGGCCATCGACGAAGCCGCGCCGCCACCGAGACCGATCAACATCGCCGGGCCGCCGAGCACGATCAGCTTGGAGCCGACGACGATCTCGCCCTTCTTGACGTGTTCTTCGCGGATGTTGCCCATGCCGCCAGCGAGCATGATCGGCTTGTGGTAACCACGCACTTCGTCACCGTGCGGAGTGGTGATCGACTGTTCGAAGGTACGGAAATAGCCGGTCAGCGCCGGACGACCGAATTCGTTGTTGAACGCAGCGCCGCCGAGCGGGCCTTCGATCATGATGTCCAGCGCGGTGACGATGCGCTCAGGCTTGCCGTACGGCACTTCCCACGGCTGTTCGAAGCCAGGGATCTGCAGGTTCGATACGGTGAAACCGGTCAGGCCAGCCTTTGGCTTGGCGCCGCGACCGGTTGCACCTTCGTCACGGATCTCGCCACCGGAACCGGTGGATGCGCCCGGGAACGGCGCAATCGCGGTCGGGTGGTTGTGGGTTTCAACCTTCATCAGAATGTGCACCGGCTCCTGCACCGCGCCGTACTGGCGGGTTTCAGGGTTCGGGAAGAAGCGGCCGGCGACGTTGCCGACGATCACCGAAGCGTTGTCCTTGTAAGCGGACAGCACGCCTTCGCTGTGCATCTGATAGGTGTTCTTGATCATGCCGAACAGGCTTTTTTCCTGGCTCTGGCCGTCAATGTCCCAACTGGCGTTGAAGATCTTGTGGCGGCAGTGCTCGGAGTTGGCCTGGGCGAACATCATCAATTCGATGTCGTGCGGGTTGCGCTTCAGACCGTTGAAGGCGTTGACCAGATAGTCGATCTCGTCTTCGGCCAGGGCCAGGCCCAGCTCGGTGTTGGCCTTTTCCAGCGCGGCGCGGCCGCCACCGAGGATGTCGATGGCCGTCAGCGGCTTCGGCTCGGCATGGCTGAACAGACCGGCGGCCTGCTCGAGGTTGGCCAGCACGATCTGGGTCATGCGGTCATGCAGCGCGTCCGAAATCAGCTGGGCTTCGGCTTCGCTGAACTGCCCTGCAACATAGAAGGCGATACCGCGTTCCAGGCGCTGGATCTTGCTCAGGCCGCAGTTGCGGGCGATGTCGCTGGCCTTGCTCGACCACGGCGAGATGGTGCCGAAACGCGGCAACACCAGAAACAGACGGCCGGTAGGCTCTTGAACCGGAACACTTGGGCCGTACTTCAGAAGGCGCGCTAGCACCTGCTGTTCGTCGCCGGTCAGGACGCCGGTGACTTCGGCGAAGTGAGCGAATTCAGCATACAGGCCACTGACAGCTGGAACCTTCTGGCTCAGTTGCTCAAGGAGTTTGCTGTGGCGAAAGGCAGAAAGGGCAGGAGCGCCGCGCAGGATCAACATCTTCGGGACAGCCTCGGGAAGGGGTGTGCTTTGAGGCCGTGCATTCTAGCCTAAACCGACCTCAACATCACCCGAAACGCTACGCACGGTTGCACTCGGGTAGCAATCTGTGTTTCTGCCTTCGGGGTCAGGTAAATCGAGCGTTTCAGCATGGCTTTTTTTTACTGTAACAAAATGCCCTGAAGGCCCGTATTCAAGGGATTTCGTTCGATTTTGTGATCGCTAGCAGACTAGTCCTACGCTGTCGAGATATGGCGCCCGTGGCCGTTTGCGTATACTGCGCAGATGTTTTTCCCAACGGCTTTGCGTCCGCGATACGCCAAATGGCTGATCGCAACCGGACTCTTCCTGATGCTCGGTGGCTGTGTTGATAAACCCAACACACTCGAGCGCGTAAAGGAGGACGGTGTGCTGCGCGTGGTTACCCGCAACAGCCCCGCCACCTACTTTCAGGATCGCAGCGGTGAAACCGGCTTCGAATACGAGCTGGTGAAGCGCTTCGCCGACGATTTGGGCGTCGAATTGAAGATCGAGACCGCCGACAACCTCGATGACCTGTTCAACCAGGTCGGCAAGCCGAACGGCCCGGTACTCGCGGCCGCCGGTCTGGTCAGCAGCGATGAACGCAAGAAGCAGGTGCGGTTCTCCCACTCCTACCTCGAAGTCACCCCGCAGATCATCTACCGCAACGGCCAGTCGCGCCCCACCGATCCGGCGGATCTGGTCGGCAAGAAGATCACCGTGCTCAAGGGCAGCACCCACGCCGAACAACTGGCCGCGCTGAAACAGAAATATCCCGGCATCGAATACGAAGAATCCGACGCGGTTGAAGTGGTCGATCTGCTGCGCATGGTCGATGAGGGCCAGATCGACCTGACACTGGTCGACTCCAACGAAGTGGCGATGAATCAGGTGTACTTCACCAACATCCGCGTGGCCTTCGACCTCGGCGACGCGCGCAGTCAGAGCTGGGCGGTCGGCCCGGGCGAAGACAACAGCCTGCTCAATGAAATCAACGCCTATCTGGACAAGGTGCAGAAGAACGGCACCCTGCAACGCCTGAAGGACCGCTATTACGGCCATGTCGATGTGCTTGGCTACATGGGCGCCACCACCTTCGCCCAGCACTTGCAGCAGCGCCTGCCGAAATACGAACAGCACTTCAAGAACTACGCGAAGAAAGAGAAAGTCGACTGGCGCCTGCTGGCCGCCATCGGTTATCAGGAATCCCTGTGGCAGCCGACGGTGACCTCGAAAACCGGCGTGCGCGGTCTGATGATGCTGACCCAGAACACCGCGCAGGCGATGGGCGTGTCCAACCGCCTCGACCCCAAGCAGAGCATCATGGGCGGCGCCAAGTACCTGGCTTATATGAAGGATCAGCTGGACGATTCGATCCAGGAACCGGATCGCACCTGGTTCGCCTTGGCGGCGTACAACGTCGGCAGCGGCCATCTGGATGACGCGCGCAAACTGGCGGCGAAGGAAGGCTTGAATCCGGACAAGTGGCTGGACGTGAAAAAGATCCTGCCGCGTCTGTCGCAGAAACAGTGGTACAGCAAGACCCGTTACGGTTACGCCCGTGGCGGCGAGCCAGTGCACTTCGTAGCGAACATCCGTCGCTACTACGACATCCTGACCTGGGTGACCCAGCCGCAGCTTGAAGGCGATCAGGTGGCTGAAGGCAACCTGCATGTGCCGGCGATCGACAAGTCGAAACCCGCGCAAGAACCTGCCCCGCTTTAACCCACACCTCAAATCCAACTGTGGGAGCGAGCCTGCTCGCGAAAGCGTCGTGTCAGTCGACATAATCTTTGACTGATACATCGTTTTCGCGAGCAGGCTCGCTCCCACAGGGGTTTTGTGTAGCTGCTCAGGATTTGGCAGCAGCCAGAATCAGCGCTTTCATTTCCGATACGGCAGACTTGAAGCCAACGAACAACGCATGCGCCACCAGCGCGTGGCCGATGTTCAGCTCATTGATGCCTTTGATCGCAGCCACGGCTTCAACGTTGTGGTAATGCAGGCCATGCCCGGCGTTAACGATCAAGCCTTGAGCCAGACCAAACGCAACGCCATCCGCCACACGCTTCAATTCCTCGGCCACTTCAGTCGGGGTTTCGGCATCGGCGTAACGACCGGTGTGCAGCTCGATAGCCGGCGCACCGACGCGCTTGGAAGCCGCAATCTGCCGCTCGTCAGCATCGATGAACAGCGACACTTCGCTGCCGATTTTCGACAAGCGCTCGACCGCAGCCCTGATGCGCTCCTCCTGCCCCGCTACATCCAGACCGCCTTCGGTGGTCAGCTCCTGACGGGTTTCCGGGACCAGGCAGATGTGCGCCGGGCGAATGCGCTCGGCGAACGCCATCATTTCTTCGGTGACGCCCATTTCGAAGTTCATGCGGGTTTGCAGCACATCCTTGAGCAGCAACACGTCGCGCTCCTGGATGTGCCGGCGGTCTTCGCGCAGGTGCACGGTGATGCCATCGGCGCCCGCCTCTTCTGCATCCAGCGCCGCCTTGACCGGATCCGGGTAGCGCGTGCCACGGGCCTGACGCAGGGTGGCGACGTGGTCGATGTTCACGCCGAGAAGAATGCGATTGCTGCTGGTCACGGATGCGCTCCTGAATTGAGAGGTTCGGCGCACAGCATATCAGGGCTTGCGAAACAGCTCGCGACTGACAAGCGGACGCCCGCCCAAATGCACTGCCAGGGCCTGGCGCATCAGACGCTTGGCCGCCGACAGCGCACCGGGCGCCGACCAGTCGGCTTCGGCCATGGCCAGCAGTTCGGTACCGTTGAACAAGCCTGGTTGCAGCAGATACACCCTTTCGAGACCGGCATCGACTTGCAGGCGATAGAGACCGTCAGGCGCGACAGGCTCGCCGTGGATGTCGGTATTCATGGAGAAGCCGTAGCCGAGATCATCCAGCAGACGCCATTCGAAGGAGCGCAGCAACGGTTCCAGCGGCCGACCTTCGGCCAGCGCCAGCAAGGTCGCGGCGTAATGATCAAATACTGCAGGATGCGGATCCTCGGCAGGCAACAGGCGGATCAACAATTCGTTGAGGTAGAGACCGCTGAACAGCGCCTCGCCATTGAGCCACGCAGAGGTGCCAGAACTCTCCATGCGCCCGACATTCTTCAGCTCGCCCTTGCCACGGAACTCGACCTCCAGCGCCACGAACGGCCGTGCCAGCGTCCCGGCCTTGCCCCGCGCACTGCGCAACACCGCCCGCAGCCGACCTTGCGGCGTGAGGAAATCGACCAGTGCGCTGGTTTCGCGATAGGCGCGCGAATGCAGGACGTAGGCGGGTTGGGCGGGAGGCGGGTTTTGCGACATTGAGTTCTCGATGAAGAAACGCGGTTTTACATACAACCCAAAACCACTGTGGGAGCGAGCCTGCTCGCGAAAGCGGAGTGACAGTCAACATCAATGCTGAATGTTACATCCTCTTCGCGAGCAGGCTCGCTCCCACAGTGAGTAGCGGTGTTTTCGAGATCGCTACTTACAGGTCGCCATAACCCAGCGAACGCAGCGCGCGCTCGTCATCGGACCAGCCGCCCTTCACCTTGACCCACAGGTTGAGCATGATCTTGGAGTCGAACAGCAGCTCCATGTCCTTGCGCGCTTCGGTGCCGATGCGCTTGATGCGCTCGCCCTTGTCGCCAATGATGATTTTCTTCTGGCCGTCACGCTCGACGAGAATCAGCGCGTGGATGTGCAATGTCTTGCCCTGCTGCTTGAATTCTTCGATTTCGACGGTGATCTGGTACGGCAGCTCGGCGCCCATCTGGCGCATGATTTTCTCGCGCACCAGTTCGGCGGCAAGGAAACGGCTGCTGCGGTCGGTGATCTGGTCTTCCGGGAAGAAGTGATCATTCTCCGGCAAGTGATCGGCGATGACCTTTTCCAGCGCTTCGAGGTTGTGCCCGTGCTGCGCGGAAATCGGGATGATCTGCGCGTTCGGCAGCTGTTCCTGCAACCAGCTCAGGTGCGGCATCAACTCGGCTTTGTCTTCGATACGATCGGTCTTGTTCAGCGCGACGATCAGCGGGCCGGTCACGTATTGCACACGCTCCAGAACCATCTGGTCTTCGTCGGTCCACTTGGTACGGTCGACGACGAAGATCACCACGTCAACATCTTTCAACGCCGCCGAAGCGGTTTTGTTCATGTAACGGTTCAGGGCCTTTTCGCCCCCCTTGTGCATGCCCGGGGTGTCGACGTAGATCGCCTGCACGTCGCCCTCGGTCTTGATCCCGAGCATGTTGTGGCGGGTGGTCTGCGGCTTGCGCGAAGTGATCGCGAGCTTCTGGCCAAGGATGTGGTTGAGCAACGTCGACTTGCCGACGTTGGGACGGCCGACGATGGCAACGTAGCCACAGCGAGTTGCGTTTGTATCAGTCATTGCCATTCTCCACGCCCAGGGCAATCAGTGCTGCGGCGGCCGCTACCTGTTCGGCAATACGACGGCTCACACCCTGACCTCGGCTTTTTTCATTCAGTAAGACCACTTCGCATTCGACGAAGAAGGTACGGCAGTGCGGTTCGCCCTGGATATCCACCACTTCGTAGCGTGGCAGTTCGCAACCGCGCGATTGCAGGTGTTCCTGCAAGCGGGTTTTCGGATCCTTGTTGGTGTCGACCAGCGTCAGGCCTTCGAATTCGCCGGCCAGCCAGGCCAGCACGCGCTCGCGGGCGACGTCCATGCCGGCATCGAGGTAGATCGCACCGATCAGAGCTTCGAGGGCATCGGCGAGAATCGATTCACGGCGGAAACCACCGCTCTTCAGTTCACCCGAACCCAGGCGCAGATAATCGCCGAGGTCGAAACCGCGAGCCAGTACGGCCAGGGTCTCACCTTTTACCAGCCGTGCGCGCAAACGCGACAACTGGCCTTCGCGGGCCAGCGGGAAGCGATCGAACAGCGCCTCGCCAGCGACGAAGTTGAGGATGGCATCACCGAGGAACTCCAGACGCTCGTTGTTGCGCCCGGCAAAACTGCGGTGCGTGAGGGCCAGCAGCATCAGCTCCTGATCCTTGAAGGTGTAACCGAGCTGGCGCTCGAGACGGCTTAGAGAAACGCTCACGGTTTACCCACGCTGAGTTCGTGGCTGGTTTCCACTGCCATCGCCGGGGTACGGCGCAGGCCTGGGACAATTAACGCTGTGTTCAAAAAATAAATCCTGGCGATTGCGAAGCCGATTGTGCCGGCTCCAGAAATGCATTCGGCGCTGTGGTCAACAGCGCCGTGTTTGATTACTTGATCAGGCCAACCCGCGAGAAATTCGGCAGGTGGCTGAGTTTCGGCTCTGGCCAGCTCATCCAGACCGCGAAGGCCTTGCCGACAATATTCTTGTCGGGAACCATGCCCTGCAGATCCTTGGGAATGTTCGGATCATCCCAGTAGCGGCTGTCATTCGAATTGTCGCGGTTGTCGCCCATCATGAAGTAGTGCCCGGCAGGCACTGTCCACGAACGGTCCGGGGTGGCGCGGTAGCGGCTCATTTCCTTACGGATCAGGTGTTCGGCTGCGCCGAGTTTTTCCTGATAGAGCTCCGCGCTGCCCAGCGAACCCGCCTCGGCGCCGACCATCTTCTCGGCAATCGATTCGCCGTTGACGAACAGACGCTTGTCGGCGGTGTAACGCACCGTGTCACCCGGCAGGCCGACCACACGCTTGATGTAGTTGACGTTCGGGTCGCTCGGGTAGCGGAACACCATCACATCGCCGCGCTGCGGGTCACCGACTTCGATGATCTTCTTGTCGATCACCGGCAGACGAATGCCGTAGGAAAACTTGTTCACCAGAATGAAGTCGCCGACATCCAGGGTCGGTTTCATCGAGCCGGACGGGATCTGGAACGGCTCCACCAGGAACGAACGCAGCACCAGCACGATGAACAGCACCGGAAAGAACGACTTGCCGTATTCGACCAGCAGCGGCTCTTTGTTCAGCTTCTCGACCACCACAGGCTCGGGCTGGCTGACACTGCCTTGATAAGAGGCAATGGCAGCACGCCGACGCGGTGCCAGGAACAGCAGATCAAGCAACGCCAACAGGCCGCAGACGAACACGGCGATGACCAGCAACAGCGGGAAATTTAGCGACATAGGACCTGATTATTCCAACCTGAGCACGGCGAGGAAGGCTTCCTGTGGAATTTCCACGTTGCCGACCTGTTTCATGCGTTTCTTACCGGCCTTCTGCTTCTCGAGCAGTTTCTTCTTACGACTGACGTCACCGCCGTAGCATTTGGCCAATACGTTCTTTCTGAGCGCCTTGACGGTTGTCCGCGCCACGATCTGACCACCGATGGCGGCCTGGATCGCCACGTCGAACATCTGACGAGGAATCAGTTCTTTCATCTTCTCGGTCAACTGGCGACCTTTGAAGTGCGAATTGTCACGGTGCACGATCAATGCCAGGGCATCGACCTTGTCGCCGTTGATCAGCACGTCCAGTTTCACCAGATTAGCCGATTGGTAACGATCGAAATGGTAGTCCAGCGAAGCATAGCCGCGGCTGGTGGATTTGAGACGGTCGAAGAAGTCCAGGACCACTTCGTTCATCGGCAGGTCGTAGGTCACTTGCACCTGATTGCCGAGGAACAGCATGTCGACCTGAACACCGCGTTTCTCGATGCACAGGGTGATCACGTTGCCCAAGTGTTCCTGCGGTACGAGGATATTGGCGCGCACGATTGGCTCGCGCATGTCCTCGATCGCCGACACATCCGGAAGCTTCGACGGGTTGTCGACGTAAATCGTTTCACCGGTTTTCAACACCAGTTCGAAAATTACTGTCGGCGCGGTGGTGATCAGGTCCAGGTCGTATTCGCGCTCGAGGCGCTCCTGGATGATTTCCATGTGCAGCATGCCGAGGAAGCCGCAACGGAAGCCGAAGCCCAGGGCGTCGGAGCTTTCCGGGGTGTACTGCAGCGACGAGTCGTTCAGGGTCAGCTTCTGCAGCGCTTCGCGGAAATCCTCGAAGTCGTCGGAACTGACCGGGAACAGACCGGCGTAAACCTGTGGCTGAATGCGTTTGAAGCCCGGCAGCACCGGAACGTCCGGCGTGGAGCTCAGGGTCAGGGTGTCACCGACCGGCGCACCGTGAATGTCCTTGATGCTGGCGATGATGAAGCCCACTTCGCCGGCCTTCAGATCAACGGTGGCGGTGTGCTTCGGGTTGAACACGCCGACGCTGTCGACCAAGTGCACCTTGCCGGTGGACTTGACCAGAATCTTGTCGCCCTTCTTCACACGGCCGTGGCGCACGCGTACCAGGGAAACAACGCCCAGGTAGTTGTCGAACCAGGAGTCGATGATCAACGCTTGCAGCGGATCTTCGATGTTGCCGGTCGGCGCAGGAATGGTGTGCACCAGACGCTCGAGCACTTCGTCGACACCCAGGCCGGTCTTGGCGCTGCAGGTGACGGCGTCGGTGGCGTCGATGCCGATGATCTTCTCGATCTCGTCCTTGACGCGATCCGGCTCGGCCTGGGGCAGGTCGATCTTGTTCAGGACCGGCATGACCTCCAGGCCCTGCTCGATGGCGGTGTAGCAGTTGGCCACGGACTGGGCTTCGACGCCCTGCCCCGCATCGACCACCAGCAAGGCGCCTTCGCACGCGGCCAGGGAACGGCTGACTTCATAGGTGAAGTCGACGTGGCCCGGGGTGTCAATGAAGTTCAGCTGGTAGGTGATGCCGTCTTTGGCTTTGTAATAGAGGGTAACGCTGTGGGCCTTGATGGTGATCCCGCGTTCACGCTCAAGATCCATGGAATCCAGTACCTGGGCTTCCATTTCACGCTCGGCCAGGCCGCCGCACATCTGGATGAAACGGTCAGCCAGCGTCGACTTGCCATGGTCAATGTGGGCGATGATGGAGAAATTGCGGATATGACTCAAATCACTCACGGATCAACACTCAAAAAGGCTGCAGGCTTGGCCCGCCGAAAAATAGCCGGGAATTGTACCTGATACACGGCGCAAGCGTCACGTTCGCCTGTCACCCGGATCGCATGCAAAAACGCCCCGGTCTGGCGACCGAGGCGTTTTCAGGGTTCAAGCGCTCAATGAAAGCTTGTTCATCAGCCCGCGCGTCTGAGCAGCCAGACACCCGCCAGCGCACACACGCCGGCCGGCACCAGCACCGCAAACAGCGGCGAGAAACCGAACACCAGACTCGATGGCCCCAGCAGATCCTGGACGATGCGGAAGGTGAAGCCCACCAGCACGCCGGTGAAGACCCGCTGACCGAGGGTCACCGAACGCAGTGGACCGAAGATGAACGAGATCGCCATCAGCACCAGCGCGGCAGTCACCAGCGGCTGCAACACCTTGACCCAAAATGCCAGCCAGTAACGGCCGTTGCTCAGGCCCTGCTCGGCCAGATAGTGGATGTAGCCCCACAGACCGCTGATCGACAGCGATTCCGGCGCCATGACCACGGTGCTGAGCAGCTGCGGGCTCAACGCCACGTCCCATTCCTCGCTCGGGGCGTTGACGACCTCGGTGCTGCGCTCGTGGAACAGCGTGGTGGCAACGTCAGTGAGCTGCCACTTGCTGCCGTCAAACTCAGCCTTTTTGGCGAAGCTGGAGCTGAGCAGATGGCGCTCTTTGTCGAAGTGATAACGCGTCACGCCGTACAACAGACCGTTCGGTTGAACGGCGTTGATGTGGATGAATTCTTCACCCTGACGGTGCCACATACCGTGCTTGGCGCTTTGCGCGTCGCCGCTGCCCTGGGCCAGCGAGCGATTGGCCTGGGCCATGCTTTCGGTGGCCGGGGCGACGTATTCGCCGATCAGCACGCCGGCGAGCATCAGTACCAGCATCGGCTTCATGACAGCCCAGACGATACGGCCGATCGACACGCCAGCAGCGCGCATGACTGTCAGCTCACTGCTGCTGGCCAGACTGCCGAGACCGATCAGGCAGCCGATCAATGCCGCCATCGGCAGCATTTCATAGAGCCGGCGCGGTGCGGTGAGCAATACAAAACCGAGCACGTCGACCAAGGTGTAGGTGTCGCTGACGTCGCCCATTTCATCGATGAAGGCGAAAAGCGTTGCCAGGCCGAGGATGATCGCCAGCACGGCGATGATCGCCATGAACACGCTGCTGCCGATATAGCGGTCGAGTTTAACCACGGGCCACCTCCAGCGCAGCACTGCGACGGCTGGCCAGCTTCAGGCGCAGCGGCTCCCAATAAAGCAGGCCGAGGCCGATCACCAGGAAGATCGCGTGTACCCACCACAGGCCGAGGGCTGGCGGAATCTTGCCTTTTTCAAGGGCGCCGCGAGCGGCAATCAGGATGGTCAGGTAAGCCATATAAAGAAGAATCGCCGGCAGCAGCTTGAGGAAACGCCCCTGACGCGGATTCACCCGCGACAGCGGCACCGCCATCAGGGTCACGATGAATACCAGCAAAGGCAGGGACATGCGCCATTGCAGCTCGGTTTTTGAACGGATGTCATCACTGCCCCACAGGGACGAGGTCGGCATCGCATCGCGATCGGTGACTTCTTCGCTGACGTCCGGCTTGGGCAGCAGCACGCCGTAGGTTTCGTAATGAATGGCGCGGTAATCGGCTTGCCCCGGGCTGCCGTCATAGCGATAGCCGTTGTCGAGGATCAGGTAGCGATTGCCATCGGGGCGGATTTCCTGACGGCCCGACTCGGCCACCAGCACGGAAATCCCGCGGTCCTTTTTATCGGCGCCGAGGTTCTTCTGCGAGATGAACACGCTACCGAGATTGACGCGGTCGTCGCTCAGGGTTTCGGTGTAAGTCACTCGGGTGCCGTCGCGCAAGGCCTGGAAGCGTCCAGGTTCGAGGGTATCGAACTCGGTCAGCGCGTCCTGCTTGTTCAGCAGCAACTGAAACTGGTTGGCGCCCTGCGGAGCCAGGCCGAGGCTCAACCAAGCCACCACCAGTGCCACCAGCGTTGCCGGAAACAGGGTCATGCGAAACAGCTTCTGCTGGCTCATGCCGGTGGCCGAGAGCACGGTCATTTCGCTTTCGAGGTACAGGCGACCGTAGGCCAGCAGGATCCCGAGGAACAGGCCCAGCGGCAGAATCAGTTGCAGGAAACCCGGCAGACGAAAGCCCATGATCAGGAACAGCGAGCCCGGATCGAGCTGACCGGCCGCAGCCTGCGCCAGGTATTTGATGAAGCGACCGCTCATGATGATGACCAGCAGCACGGCACTTACGGCGCTGAGGGTCAACAGGACTTCGCGGGACAGATAACGGAAGACGATCAAACCAGACACTCCAGGGTTGTCAGGCTAAGGCGGCCAAACAAGCAAACACATCGACCGGCCCGCCATGCAGAGCGGTCGAAAAAAGATGCGGCATTATCCTGTGATTGGGTGCGCCTGTCACTGCGCACACTCATCCATCTCTGTAATCCTTTGCTGAGGGTTGTCAGGCGCGGGGAGCGAGGTTCAAACTGCGGCCCTTGTCGCAGGCTTTGGCCTGCGCCTCTTCTATCTATAAGCAGGCGACTGCGGACAACGTCGAGCGCCTGCGTGTTGACCATTCATTCAGGGATCCGGACATGGAACTGGTTGTAAAAAGCGTTAGCCCAGAAACGTTGAAAACCGCCACCCTGGTGGTTGCCGTCGGCGAAGGCCGCAAACTCGGTGTCGCCGCCAGACTGGTCGACGAGTCGAGCGGTGGCGCGATCAGCGCCGTGCTCAAGCGTGGCGACCTGGCCGGCAAGGTCGGTCAGAGCCTGCTGCTGCAAAGCCTGCCGAACCTGAAAGCCGAGCGCGTGTTGCTGGTCGGTGTGGGCAAGGACGAAGAACTGGGCGACCGTCCGTTCCGCAAAATCGTTGCCGGCATTCTCAACACCCTCAAAGGCCTGGGCGGCGGTGACGCCGTGCTGGCGCTGGATGAAGTCATCGTCAAAGGTCGCGACAGCTACGGCAAGACTCGCCTGCTGGCAGAAACCCTGGTCGACGGCGGCTACACCTTCGACCAGTTCAAGAGCCAGAAAGCCGAACCGCGCGCCCTGAAGAAAATCACCCTGCTGAGCATCAAGGCTGCGCAAGCCGAAGTGCAGCGTGCCGTGAACCACGCCACCGCCATCGCCAACGGCATGGCGTTCACCCGCGATCTGGGCAACCTGCCACCGAACATCTGCCACCCGACCTTCATGGGCGAACAAGCCAAGAATCTGGGCAAAGAGTTCAAGGATCTGAAAGTCGAAGTGCTCGACGAGAAGAAGATCAAATCCCTCGGCATGGGCTCGTTCTACGCTGTGGGCCAGGGCAGCGCCCAGCCGCCGCGCCTGATCGTCATGCAATACAACGGCGGCAAGAAATCCGAGAAGCCATACGCGCTGGTCGGCAAGGGCATCACCTTCGACACCGGCGGCATCAGCCTGAAGCCGGGCGCCGGCATGGACGAGATGAAATACGACATGGGCGGCGCTGCCTCCGTGTTCGGTACCTTGCGTGCTGTGCTTGAGCTGAAACTGCCGATCAATCTGGTGTGCATCCTCGCCTGCGCCGAAAACATGCCGAGCGGCAATGCTTCGCGGCCGGGCGATATCGTCACTACCATGAGCGGCCAGACCGTGGAAATCCTCAACACCGACGCTGAAGGCCGTCTGGTGCTGTGCGATGCGCTGACCTACGCCGAGCGCTTCAAGCCACAAGCGGTGATCGACATCGCCACCCTGACCGGTGCTTGCGTAGTTGCCTTGGGCGCGCACACGTCCGGCCTGCTGGGCAACAACGACGAGCTGATCGACCAACTGCTCAGCGCCGGCAAGGCTGCCGACGACCGCGCCTGGCAACTGCCGCTGTTCGATGAGTATCAAGAGCAGCTGGACAGCCCGTTCGCCGACATCGCCAACATTGGCGGGCCGAAGGCAGGCACCATCACTGCCGCCTGCTTCCTGTCGCGCTTCACCAAGAACCTCAACTGGGCGCACCTGGACATCGCCGGCACGGCATGGACCAGCGGCGGCAAGGACAAAGGCGCCACCGGCCGTCCGGTTCCACTGCTGACCCAGTACCTGCTCGATCGCGCCAAGGCCTGAAACCGCTGAAAGGTGGCGTCACTCTCGGGTGACGCCACTTGCCGCTCTGGAACCGCAATGACCAAAGTCGACTTCTATATCCTGCCCAGCGCCGATCCTTCAGCGCGCCTGGATTTCGCCTGCAAGCTCACCGAGAAAGCCTGGCGCATGGGCCACCGCATCTACCTGCATTGCAGCGA
>NZ_RCNZ01000012.1:0-16353 GCF_004307525.1 Pseudomonas sp. Sample_21
TCCCACAGAAAGCAAAAGCAAGATCAAAAGATCGCAGCCTTCGGCAGCTCCTACATTTGGATTGCGCTGGGCTTTGGTTAGCTGAGCACTACGACGCCACCGGGCAGTTCGGTGCATTTGACGCCGTAGGCGTCGCGGATCAGCAGGGCGACGCCGGCGAGTTGGTCGAGGTTGAAGCGGGCCTGGACGCGGCGTTGGCCGAGTTCGCGGTTGAGCAGCAGGAGCATGCCGGGGCGGTAGCGGTTGATTTCGTCGATCATCTGGCTGAGGGTCGCGCCGTTGAACACCAGCACTTGTTGGCGCCAGTTCATTACGGCGGCGGTGTCGACGGTTTGTACGTTGCCGATTTGCCGTGCGTCGTAGGTGACTTGCTGGCCGGCTTCGAGGCGCAGGTTGCGGCCGTCGATGGCGACGTCGACCGCGCCGTCGAGGCAGGTCACGCAGACTTGCTGGTCGGTGTTACGCAGGTTGAAGCGCGCCTGACTGGCGTGCAACCACCCTGCCCCGGCCTGCATCGCCAGTGGCAGGCGTGCGGTTTGCACTTCGACTTCGCCGCTGACCAGTTCAAAGCCCTGCACACCGTTTTCGACGCTGCGCTGATTGATGCGGGTCTGGGTGTTGAGTTCGAGGCTGACGCCTTGCGCCGGTTCAACCCGGCGTTGCTGGCCGACTTCGGTGATGTAGTCGGCGCCCAGCCCTTCGAAGCCACCGGGAATCGTGCCGCGCACCAGCAAGAAAGCGGCTGACGCGGCAATCGCGCCGCCGAGAAATGCCCGTCGACCGAAGCTGCGTCGGCCCTGCACGGCTTCGGCGGCCGGTTGCAGGTGATGCCACAGGCGCTTGGTTTCTTCGAACGCCCGCGCGTGTTCGCCGCTCTGCGCGCACCATTCGCGCAGGGCGCGGGCGTCGGCGACGGTGGCGCGGCCCGAGGTCAGCAGGATCAGCCAATCTTGGGCTTCGCTGTGCAGAGACTCGGTGGCCGAAGGCTCGGCGGGTTTCAGTCGAAAGATGTTCAAACGCGCAAATTCTCAACGGATTAATCGGGTCACTATTCGCTAGACGGTTTTCCGGCCCCGCGACCGAACCGCTGAAACACTTTTCTTTCCAGTTTCGCTGCGCAGAAGCCCAACGCGGCTTTGATTTCCTTCTCGACCATGCGCGTGGAAATGCCGAAACGCTGGGAGATTTCCAGGTGCGGCGCCTCTTCCAGCCGCGCGGCGATGAAGATCCGCCGACGCCGTGCGGGCAGTTCGTACAAGGCGCTGAGCAGCGCCTGCATTTCCTTTTGCCCGCCGACCACCCGCGCCGGGTCGAGGGCCTCGTCGCCCAGTTGCAGCAGTTCCTCGACTTCGGTGCCGGTGAGCAGCCGCGCATCGGCCTGGCGGCGGTCGGCGGCGATGTTCAGGGCCATGCGATACAGGTAGGCGTTGGGCTTGAGCAGGTTTGGCGGGGTCTCCATGCGATCGACCCGCAGCCAGGTTTCGTGCAGCACGTCATTGGCCAGGTCCTCGGAGCCGAGGCGGCGGCGCAGGCGCACGCGAAAATCCTCGTAGGAGCTGAGGAACAGCTGGCCCATCACGCTTTGTCCGGCGTCTTTCATCCCCCGGAAACTCCTTCCCATCTCGTGCATTCCATGCGTTTCCCTGACGACTCCGGTAACAACAGCAACGTGACCGGCTGGCGCAAGGCGCTGGGTGTCGGCCGATCGATTGTGAGGTTGCGAAAACTTTCCACCAGCGCGTTATCGCGCCGTACATCGCCGGTCGAAGTGACCAACCGGTTGTGCTGCACCACGCCGTCGCGCCCGACCCACACCTGCAACACCGCGCGATAACTGCCCGGGCGGGTCAGCGGCGAACGGCACAGCTTGCGCTCGATCGCCGCCTGCACCGCCGTCGCGTAACTGCGGTTGACCGCGACAGCGACCGGCGTGGGTTTGTCCGTCGGCACTGGCAGGTCCTCCACTTGCGCCGCTTGCAGGGTGAACGCGTCGGCGCGGGCGTAGCGCGCCATCAACCCGGTGCCGCCGAGCAGATGGCGCAAGGCGTCGGCGGCGGTGAATTCGCCATCCACGGCGAGGGAGCGACGGCCCCGGCTCAACTGACTGTCGACCAACACCGCGACGCCGGTGGCGCGGCTGTATTGATCCAGCGCCCGGGCCAGTTCCTGCGCCGGGATATGCAAGGTCATGCGCATGTCCGCCGCTGCCGGATCAGCATTGGCCGCGTTGGCCAGCAGACCGAGTAGCCACCCCAGACCCGCACGGCGCACAAGCGTCGCCGAGCGCTGAAGACTGATCCGCGAACTGCCTCGCTGCACGACTGGCGCACCCCTGAAAATCGCTATCCTGCGGGGCATTTATGACTCTGGTATGACGGGCGGTGCAAAAAAACCATCACGGGTTTTGCCCCGCGCTTGCACTAGACTCAAACCCAGAGCGGCCCATTCGGGCGGGCCAGGAGGCGGACATGAAAACACGGTGGATGTGGGTCTTGCTGATGACGGTGGGTGCAGCGCAGGCGGAGGAGCCGTTGGGCTGTGTCGAGGTCACGGTCGGCGGTTACAAGGCGCCGAATTACGATTGCCTGAGCCAACAGATGGGCAACAATCCCGACGGCGCGGCGGCGGCGCAGAAGAACATGGAAGCGTTGAATGTGCCGGTGCACAAGCGCGCGCCGAATCAGGTCGGGCTGGCTACACCGGCGGCGACCAGTACGCGGATGGGCAATACGTTTGGCACATCAGTGAAACCGCAGCGGCCGGCGCAGTGAAGGACTGATCGTTCCCACGCTCTGCGTGGGAATGCCTCAAGGGACGCTCCGCGTTCCAATGGGACGCAGAGCGTCCCGGGCTGCATTCCCACGCGGAGCGTGGGAACGATCAGATGTAGGAGCTGCCGAAGGCTGCGATCTTTTGATCTTCAGTCACTCGGGGTCTGGCGGAAGCTGACGGCCAACCGATTCCAGCTGTTGATGGTGCTCACCGCTACGGTGAGGTCCACCAGTTCACCTTCATCAAATTGCTCGCGCGCCTGCTGGTAGACGTCATCCGGCACGTGGCTTTCGGCCAACAGCGTCACCGCCTCGGCCCAGGCCAGCGCCGCGCGTTCGCGGGGGTTGAAGAAGTTGCTGTCGCGCCACACCGCAATCGCGTAAAGACGCCGATCACTCTCCCCGGCTCGCCGCGCGTCCACCGAATGCATGTCGGTGCAGAACGCACAGCCGTTGAGTTGCGAAGCGCGGATCCGGATCAATTGCAGCAGCGGCGCTTCGATACTCAGATTGCTGGTCAGCGCCTCCATGGCAAGCATCGCTTTCATCGCCTTGGGCGACGCGTTGTAGTAATCCAGACGCAGGGACATGGCGCGGCTCTCGGCAGGCGGAATGATGAGTTCACGGTAAGGGCTGTGCAGGCTGTGTTACAGCCCCAATTCCACGAATTTCGGCTACACCACTGCCCCCCTACCTTTACGCGCTGATCGTTCCCACGCTCCGCGTGGTAACGCCTCCCGTGACGCTCTGCGTCACAGTGGACGCGGAGCGTCCATGGCTGCATTCCCACGCGGAGCGTGGGAACGATCAGGTAACTGACCCGCCGCTTTCGCGAGCAGGCTCGCTCCCACAGGGACTTGCGCCAATTTGCGGTTTTTACTCCACGCAACTACTGCCAAAAGCCCAACAACGCTAATCTGACCGACACTTCACTCAACACCCGGGAGCCTCGTCGGTATGGAACTTCATGTCGTGATCAACGGCCGCAAGGATCTTGCCGGTCAGTTGTATCAGCAGTTGCGCGCGGCGATTGAATCCGGGCGACTGGCGGCGGGTACGCAGTTGCCGCCGAGTCGCTTGCTGGCCGAGCAATTGGGCATTTCGCGCAAGACCATTTCCGACACTTATGCGCAGTTGACCTACGAAAACTTCCTCACCGGCGTGATCGGCAAAGGCACCTACGTCAACGCCCGCCCGGCACAGGTGCAGCGCAAGCAGAGCCACACCGAGCTGGCCAGTGCCGAGGTGATCGAGAGCTGGCGCAATCTGCCGGTGTTCCTCCGTCACCCGACGCTGGAAGGTTCGCTGCGCTACGACTTCATCGGTGGCGCCACCAGCAAAGGCCAGTTCCCACACGACGACTGGCGCCGCTGCGTCGCCCATGCGATGCGGCAGATGGCGCAGTCGAAAGGCTTCTACAGCGTCGCCGAAGGCTTGCCGGCGCTGCGCAATGCGATCGCCCGGCACATCGCCTTTTCTCGCGGTATCAACTGTCAGGACGAGGACATCGTGGTGTGCAACGGCGCGCAACAGGCGCTGGATCTGATTGCCCGGGTACTGACCCGCCCGGGCGATCTGGTGGCGATGGAAGATCCAGGGTATCCACCCGCACGCTTGCTGTTCGGCACACACGGCGCCGAAGTGGTCGGGGTGCCGGTGGATGCCGAGGGTATTCAGGTCGAGCAGATTCCCGATGGCACGCGGCTGATTTATGTCACGCCGTCGCACCAGTTTCCGCTGGGTATGGCGATGAGTCAGGCGCGCCGCGAGGCCCTGCTTGCCCGTGCCTATGAGCTCGGCGCGATCATCATCGAAGACGATTACGACAGTGAATTCCGCTACGAGGGCCGGCCCACCGATTCGCTGTACAACCTCGATCAGCGCGGTATCGTCGCCTACGTCGGCACCTTCTCGAAAACCTTGCTGCCGGAGTTGCGCCTGGGCTACGCGATCCTGCCGCCGTCGATCATCGAAGCGGTGATTCGCGCCAAGCAGTTGACCGATCTGCACGCCTCGACCCTGCCGCAATGGGCGCTGGCCAAGTTCATCGCCGAAGGTTGCCTGCTCAAGCACATCCGCCGCTGCCACACGATCTACGCGCAACGCCGCGAACGCATCCTGGAGCGCATGGCGACGGATCTGGCGCCATGGCTGCAAGCCGTGCCGGCCAGTGCCGGGTTTCACATGGCGGTGTTCTGCAAGGTGCCGATCGATTTGCCGTTGGTCATCGAGTTGGCAAAAAAGGTCGAGGTCGGCCTGTATGCGATCAGTGGTTTCTACTACCAGCAGCCGGCGAAAGAAGGCCTGTATTTCGGCTTCGGCGCCATCGAAACCCTCGACATCGACATCGCCCTCGATCGCCTGCGCGACATCCTCGAACAGCTGTCATGAGCCGTTGGTATAAGGCTTTTACCGCCGATTGGTTATTGGTGATTCACGGCGGCAGGCCTATTCTGCACAGGCGTTATCCCTCAATGAGCAGGATTCGTCCGGCCTGATTCAGGAGTGTGAGCAATGTCCAACGAAGTGATCAACACGGTTGAGGTCAAGGCGGTTGCGGGCCGCTCGGAAGAGCTTGGCAAGCAATTGCAGAAGATCGTCGACACCCTGCGCGAAACCCCGGGCTGCGATTCCTACCTGGTCGACCGCTGCCCCGAGGACAGCCACCGCTGGACGGTCAGCGCGCGCTGGCAGTCGGAAGCGGCGATGCAGGCGCATTTCAACCGGCCCGAGGCACAGGGGTTTATCGACCTGATCGATAGCCGCCTGGCCAATAGCGTCGATTTCAACAGCTTTCCTATCGTCTAAAAGCAAGATCAAAAGATCGCAGCCTTCGGCAGCTCCTACTCTGGAATGCGTTCCCCTGTAGGAGCTGCCGAAGGCTGCGATCTTTGCTTTTGAACCAGAATTGGTCACCTGATCTTCGCGAATATTGGCGGTTTGAACCGGCCACCTTGCGGCCTACTGTGAGCACACCCCAACCATCACAGGTAACCCGCCATGAAAGCCCTGCACCTCGTCGCTGCCGCCCTCGTCTTCAGCCTCTCCGCTTCGGCAATGGCCCACGATCCATCCGAAAAAATCACCGTTCTGCAGGAACAACTGCTGAAAAACGCCCCCGGCAAAAAAGCCATGATGATCGAAGTCGACTACCAGCCCGGGCAGTCCTCGATCGCGCACAAACACGAGGGTACGGCGATGGCTTACGTGCTCGACGGCGAGGTGATTTCACAGGTCAAGGGCGAAAAAGCGATCACTTACAAGAAGGGCCAGTTCTGGTACGAGCCGGCCGGTTCCGAGCATCTGGTGTCGAAAAACGCCAGTTCGACCAAGCCGGCCAAGTTGCTGGTGTTCATGGTGCTGGCCCCGGATGAGCAGGTGCTGATCCCGCTGGAAAACTGATGGCTGCCTGATCAGCCATAAACGAAAGGCGCGAATCGAGCATTTGCGCCTTTTTTATTGCGTCGCGGCATTAACTGCAAACGCTTAAAGCCAATAAAACTAACCACGCAAAGGTTATTCAGCCAACGGTCAGGCCGGCAGGTTTACCCTGAATATCCGCCGATATCTTCGGCCCGTGCACACTCATCGACAGACCTTGTTTCACGGGAGAAACACCATGAAACCTGCGCTTCCCGCCCTGCTGGCGATCTCCGTTTTGATGCTCTCTGCCTGCTCTGTTCCCACTGCTCCGCAAGCCGTGTCATCCCTCGACACGCTGCTGCCGCACCCGACCGGTCGCAGCAGTGCTACTCAGGTCAACAGCGGTCCCGGCGTCTCGCTGGGGGTGATTTACAGCCCCGGCACCCAGGCCAATCGCCAATACTTGCGCGAGTATCAGGCCAAGGCCGGCACCGGTTTTGGTCAGAGCCTGCTGGTGCAACCGATCCACGACGCCTACGTTGCCAGCTCCAGCCCGGATCGGGCGGTGGAGTGGGTCAACGCTTCGCTGCAACGCCAGTTCGGCTCGGTGACGGTGTACCCGGACATGCAAAGCCTGCGCGCGGCCAGGCCGGATGTGGTGGCGATCGTCGATACCCATAGCCAACTGATCACCTCGCGCAGCTCGGATATCCGCGCGGATGTCAGTGCTGATTTTTACGATGCGCAATTGAACTACATCGGCACGGCGAAGGGCTCGCAGGCGCGGGAACTGACGCCGGTGTGGGCGGACTTCAAGCGCTCGGAAGAGATCGTCGCGGATATCAATCAGCAGGAGGAATTGCAGCTGGCGGCGTTGCGCGAGTTTGACCGTTCGCTGAGTAATCTGGTCGTGCGGCCGGGGGAGAAAGTGTCGATGCTCGAGGGTAAACCAGCTCAAAAGTTGTATTGAATGTAAATACCTCTTCGCGAGCAGGCTCGCTCCCACATTTGGAATGCGAATCCCTGTGGGAGCGAGCCTGCTCGCGAAGGCGCCAGACCAGACACCACAAAAACCCTCAGACATTAAATCCCCGCCAAGACTGGCCATCCCTTCCAGATCCACAATCATCCCCCGCTGTCCACTGTCAGGTCTGACAGTGGACAGCGCGATCGAAAGCTTCCCAAATACCAGCACTGCGTTGATGTGCCGGTCTCTATCGACTGATCGCTTTACGCAAAAACAGCGTATTCGAGGAGCTGACCATGACTGAAGTCAAAGACACCGCCGTGCATAACCTGGACCCCACTTTCGGCCCCAACAAAAATGGCCTCACCTGGTTTGAATATCCCGATCAGGAAAACGGCTTCGCCAACGCAGTTACCGTCGCGGCGGACGGCAAGCTGCTGATCGCCGCCAGCGCGGGCAACAAGTTCGCCATTGTGCGGTTGAAGCCTGATGGCACACAGGACACTTCGTTTGCCCGGGATGGCGTGGCCAGCGGGGTTTTCGCGCAGGGCTATAAATCCACGGGTGGCAGCATCAGCATCCTCAAGAACAACAATCTGTTGCTTCAGGGTGCTTTTGTCCTACACGAATACGCACGACCACAGCGCTGCTTGGCAATGTTTCGCAATGACGGAACGCCCGAGAACGGATTTGGCGACAACGGCGTGGTCATCGTTAGCCAGATTCCGTTGCCCGCCCTCGCGTCGTCCGAGGTAGCACCGGAGCAAAAACGCACTACGGCATCCGATTACAGTGGCCATGCCATTGAACTGGCCGACGGAAAACTGATGGTCCTGAGCAATCATCAATATTCCCCCAATGACCAATACGGTCTTTTGATCAGGCTGCATAGCGACGGGGCTCTGGACACTTCCTTTGGCCAAGGACAGGGTTACATCACGATTCGATACCTGGACAATTCCACGTGGGCTGGCTCACTGATCCGGCTGCAGGACGGCAAATTCGCCATCGCAGGTTACGTTTCACGTAAAGACCGCTACGGCGCAATGATCGCCCTCTTCGACGCCGCAGGTAAGCCTGTCAGCAGCTTTGGCGATAACGGTTTTGCCCTGTTCGAGCGCCTGGACAAGCTCAGTCAGATCAACCAACTGGTGGAAATGCCTGATGGCAACATCCTCGGCATCGGTAGCGCCACCTCGGAGGATCTTGTTCACCGGGGCGTTCTGGTTTGTGTCGACAGAAATGGCAAATACGCCAGCGACTTCAATGAAGGGAGGCCAGTCCTGACGTCTTATTCCGATGCGCCTTTCGGCATCCAATGGACTGCTGGCACGCTGCGAGAAGGCGTACGCATCGTGTTGCTTTCCAGCACCCACGGCGAAGAAGACTCCGAAATCGTCATTGCCCAGTTCAAATCGGACGGCGCTCCGGATCGCGGTTTTGCCGACGACGGTGTGCTGGTGATCAATCTGACCGACGTGCTCGACATGGCGGGAGGCCTTGCTATTCAGAACAATCAGATTGTCGTAGCCGGAACATCCCTGCCCCGTGCGGACGGCGTCGCTAGCTTCGCCTTCCGCTGCGCCGATACGCTCTGAATCACAGACAAGAAAAAGCCCCGCCTCTTTCGAGAGCGGGGCTTCTTCATTCAGCCACTACTTACGCCAGTTCAAGCTCGGCATTCGCAGTGATCGCAGGCACGATCGCTTGCCCGCTCAACGCCAGATCCAGCAGTTCGCGGTTGGCCACCGCGTACATGGCGTAGTCCGTACCGCTCGCAGCACGGATTTCCACCAGCATGGCGCGCCAGCGTTCGATCATGCTTTCGTGCTGGGCCATCCACAGCGCCAGGCGTGCTTCCACGTCCTGGGAACCGTCGCCCTGTTGCAGGACGGAGATGGTGATCGCCCGTTGCTGCCAGTCGACGTCATCACGGAACGCTTCACGGGCCAGAGCCTGCCAGTTGTTTTCCACCGGCAAGGCGCTGATCTGTTGCAGGTACCAAGTGATGTCCAGCGCAGAGCCGACGGCGAAGTAAGCCTTGGCCACTTCGGCCGGGTCCTGCCCGGTGACGTCGGCGGCTTCGATGATCGGCAGCAGCGTGTACAGGTGCGAGGTGCCCGCAACCATACGCGCCAGCAATTCCGGCACACCGGCTTCGACGTACGCCTGATAGCGCGACTGCCAGTTCTCGCGGATTTCGCCGCTGAGCAGCTCGTCGAGCTTCAGGCCCAGCTCTTTCAGGTGCGGACCGAAATGCGCGACGTCACGGGCAGCGTTCTGCTCGTTGCGGCGGGCACGCAGGAACCAGCGCGTGGCACGACGGCCCAGACGCATCAGCTCGTCCATCAGCTCCAGCTGCACATCAGCGGAAACCTGATAGTCCAGCGCTTCGATCTGACGGAACCAGTGCGGGAGGTGGAAGATGTCGCGCACGATCACGTAAGCGCCAGCCACGTTCGCCGGGCTCATGCCGGTCGACTCTTTGAGTCGCTGCACGAAGGTGATGCCCATGTGGTTGACCAGATCGTTGGCGATCTGGGTGCTGACGATCTCGCGCTTCAGACGGTGACGACGCATGGCTTCGGAGAACTTGCTGACCAGGGTCGGCGGGAACGCCGTTTCCATGTCGCGGGTCAGGTAATCGTCGTCCGGCACCAGCGAGCCCAGCAGCTGTTCCTTGAGGTCGATCTTGCTGTAGGAGATCAGCACCGACAGCTCAGGACGGGTCAGGCCGTGGCCCTCAGCGACGCGCTCGGTCAGTTGCTCTTCGGTCGGCAGGAATTCGATGGCACGGTCCAGCTTGCCACGGCCTTCCAGATCGCTCATCAGACGCTTGTACTCAGCGATGCGCGCGTAGGCACGGCGCGCCGCCAGGGACAGGGCCTGAGTCTGCTTGTAGTTGTTGCCCAGCACCAGATTGCCGACTTCGTCGGTCATGCTCGCCAGCAACTGGTTGCGTTGCTTGTCGGTCATGTCACCGGCCTGAACCACTTCGTTCAGCAGGATCTTGATGTTCACTTCGTGGTCGGAGCAGTCCACGCCACCGGCGTTGTCGATGAAGTCGGTGTTGGAACCGCCGCCATTCAAGCCGAATTCCACACGACCCAGTTGGGTCATGCCGAGGTTACCGCCCTCGCCCACGACTTTGCAGCGCAGCTCGTTACCGTTGACGCGCAGTGCATCGTTGGCCTTGTCGCCGACATCGGCGTGGCTTTCGGTGCTGGCCTTGACGTAGGTGCCGATACCGCCGTTCCACAACAGATCCACCGGCGCCTTGAGCAAGGCATTGAGCAGTTCGGTCGGGGTCAGCTTGTCAGCCTGGATGTCGAAGCGTTCTTTCATCTGCGGCGAGATCGCGATGCTCTTCGCGCTGCGCGAGAAGATACCGCCACCTTCGGACATGATGCTGGTGTCGTAGTCGGTCCAGGCCGAACGCGGCAGATCGAACAGACGCTGACGCTCGACGAAACTGGTCGCCGGGTTCGGGTTCGGGTCGATGAAGATGTGCATATGGTTGAACGCAGCGACCAGTTGCAGCTTGTCGGACATCAACAGGCCGTTACCGAACACGTCGCCGGCCATGTCGCCGACGCCAACCACGGTGATGCTGTCTTCCTGAACATTGATGCCGCGCTCGCGGAAGTGGCGCTGCACGCCGACCCACGCGCCCTTGGCGGTGATGCCCATTTTCTTGTGGTCGTAACCGGCCGAACCACCGGACGCAAACGCGTCACCCAGCCAGAAGCCGTAGTCGATGGCGATGCCGTTGGCGATGTCGGAGAAGGTTGCAGTGCCCTTGTCCGCTGCGACCACCAGGTACGGGTCATCGTCGTCATGACGCACGACGTTGACCGGCGGTACCAGTGCGCCGTCCTTCAGGTTGTCGGTGATGTCCAACAGGCCGGAAATGAAGATGCGGTAGCAGGCGATGCCCTCGGCCGCGATCTCGTCACGGCTGCCGCCCAGTGGCAGACGACGCGGCAGGAAGCCGCCCTTCGCACCCACCGGCACGATGACCGAGTTTTTCACTTGCTGGGCTTTTACCAGGCCGAGCACTTCGGTACGGAAGTCTTCTTCACGATCGGACCAGCGCAGACCACCACGGGCAACGTTGCCGAACCGCAGGTGCACGCCTTCGACGCGTGGCGAGTAGACGAAGATTTCAAACTTCGGCACTGGCTTCGGCAGCTCAGGGATCGCATGCGGGTTGAACTTGAAGCTGAAGTACGACTTGTTCTGGCCGTTGGCGTCAGTCTGATAGAAGTTGGTGCGCAGGGTGGCTTTGATCAGGTCGAGGTAACGACGCAGGATGCGGTCTTCGTTGAGCACCTGAACGTCGTCCAGTGCGGTCAGAATCGCTTGTTCCAGACGCAGTTGCTTGTCTTCCAGATCATCGCTGCCGAGCTTGCGCGCCAGGTAGAAGCGGGTCTTGAACAACCGGGTCAGTTCACGAGCGATGTCGGTGTGGTTGTTCAAAGTGCTGGCGATGTAACCCAGGTCGAAGCCCAGACGAATCTGCTTCAGGTAACGCGCGTAAGCACGCAGCAGCGCCACGTCGCGCCATGGCAGACCGGCGGTCAGCACCAGACGGTTGAACGCATCGTTCTCGGCATCGCCACGCACGATGTGCACGAACGCATCCTGCAGGGTGTCGTTGAGTTGCTGGATGTCGAGGTCCAGACCTTCAGCGGCGGTGAAGGCGAAATCGTGAATCCAGAATTCGCGGCCGTTGGTGTGGCGCAGACGGTACGGGAATTCACCGAGTACGCGCAGGCCGAGGTTTTCCAGAATCGGCAGGACGTCGGACAGCGCCAGCGGCGTGTCGGCGTGATACAGCTTGCAATGCAGCTCGCGCTGGCCGGAGACCTGACCGAGCGGCTGATAGAAGCTCATCACCAGCGGATTTTTTTCGTTGAGGCTCAGCAGGTGCTGCATGTCGACCACGGCCGAATGCGCGGCAAAACGCTCGCGGTAACCGGCCGGGAAGCCTTTCGGGAAGTCGGCCAGCACGTTGGTGCCGTGGGCTTCGCCGAAACTTTCGACGGTCAGTGCGGCGTAGTCGTCCTGCCAGCTGCGGCAGGCCTGGACCACTTCTTTTTCCAGCAGTACCGGGTCGATGTCGAGGCGGTTCTTCGGATCGACGCGCAGAATCAGCTGCACGCGGGCCAGCACGGATTCCGAGAAGAAGGTCCAGAACTCGCAGTCGGAAGCCTTCAGGCGCTCCATCAGCACTTGTTGGATCTTCTGGCGCACTTCAGTGGAATAGATGTCGCGCGGCACGTAGGCCAGGCAGTAGCAGAAGCGACCGTACGGGTCTTTGCGCAGGAACACGCGGATCTTGTTGCGTTCCTGGATCTGCACGATCGACATCACGGTGGTGAACAGTTCGTCGACCGGGGTCTGGAACAGGTCGTCACGCGGCAGCACTTCGAGGACCTGCGCCAGTTCCTTGCCCAGGTGAGCCTTGGACTGGAAGCCGGAGCGGCGCTCGATTTCTTCGACCTTGCGGCGGATGAACGGGATGACCCGCACGCTCTCGCCATACACCGAGGAGGTGTACAGGCCCATGAAACGGTGTTCCTTGATGACTTTGCCGTCGGCGTCGATTTCACGGATCGACACGTAGTCCGGGTAAGCCGGACGGTGTACGCGGCTCGGGTGCGCAGCCTTGGCGAACGACAGCAGGGTCGGTTCGCGCAGGTAGGACACGGCGTAGTCTTCGATGCGCAGGTCTTCGTAGGTCAGGCCGGTGCGCAGCAGTTTGGTCAGGCCGAGGAAGGAATTCTGGTCGTACTCGATGTGGCCGCCATCGGCCTGATCGGTAACCACGAACTCTTCGTAGCCGAGGAAGGTGAAGTGGTTGCCCACCAGCCATTCCAGGAAGCTCTTGATTTCGTTCTTTTCGTCGGCATCGACCGGATAGGCGCTGTTGTCCAGCTGGGTGAGGATGTCCTGCACCTTGGCTTTCATCGGCTCGAAGTCAGCGACGGCGACGCGCACTTCACCGAGCACCTGCTCAAGCTCTTTGCTCAGCACATTCAGCTCGGCCGCGTTGGCGCAACGGTCGATTTCCAGGTACATCAGCGATTCGTGCAGCACGCCTTCGCCGGTGCTGCCTTTTGGCAGGACTTCCAGCAATTCGCCCTTGCTGCCACGACGTACGCTGAGCACGGTGGTCTGCAGGGTGTGAATGCTGTAGCCGCGACGGTTCAGCTCGGTACGCACCGAGTCGACCAGAAATGGCAAGTCGTGGTGCAGCACTTCGACCGCGGTGTGGGTCGACTGCCAGCCGTGGCGTTCGTAATCGGGGTTGTAGACACGCACTTGCGGTTGCGCGTGATCGAAGCGCTCAAGCAGGCGCCACGCAGAAAGAGTACAGCCAGCGAGGTCGGAGAGGCGACGTTGAGTCAGCTCGTCCAGGGAAATGATGCCGAAGAATTGTTCAGCGAACAGCGCCACTTGTGGCAGTGCCTGTTCACTGATGTGCTGCGCCAGTGCCGCTTGCAGTTGGTGCTGGAAGTCGGCTTTGCTGGCTGCGGTGAAGAACGCCATCTGTGGTACTCCGCTTAAGCTTGTTATTGATGGAAAGCGTCGCGTGCAACGCCCCTTTCGGGGCTGGTGTCGCCCTGTTCCTGATTCTCGGGCAGAGGAAACAGGGAGACAGGTGGGTGAAGCTGGACGGGACACTCAGGTCACATTCACCTTCCATGAATGAGCATCTGCAAAAGCGACTGCCAGCACTGCCGGCAATGCCTTTACGGGTGCTCATCCGTTGCGCAGCTTAATGGGTGCGACAATGTGTCTGCTTGCGGTGCTGCGACATATTCGGTCATTGGCACGTAAATGCAGGGTTTGGCCTGCATCAACACTAGCAGGCGTGCGCCGAAATGCAGGTTCGAAACCCCGGTTTCACGGGACTTTCGTGCCAGGTCGGTCGCCGAGGACGTTACATATCCGGAAACGAAAACGCCCAAGGCCCTGTTATCGACCCTGAGCGTGGCATCCGGTTCAGCGCCAGCGGTTGACGCGGATCAGTCCGGCAGTTCCTCAAAGGCTCTGAATTTGCTCACCGTGGCGCAGTCGTAGCACATCGTCTGCAGGATCTGCTTGTCCATGCTGGCGTCGATGTTGCTCGAATCGCATTCGCGGCAGAACAGGCGCAGATGGCTGAGCAAGTCGCTGTCGAACGCCACGGCGGAAAAGAATTGCGGGACCAGTTCGTCACGCCAGTACATGCCCGGCGATTTGGAAAATCCGGCGCCGCTGTCCTTGAGCACCACGTCGTAGAGCAAGCGCTGCAAGGCCGTTTGCGGTACTCGCGCATCGCGATGGGCGTTCTTGCGCCAGTTGCGCGCGAGCGCGTCCTGCGCCGTGCTCAGCATGTTGCGCGGAATGGTGTTGGAGGCGTGGCTGCGCCCTTTGGAATTGCCGGTGGCATAAAAGTGCGCGGCGTTTCGTACCGCCAGGCGGGCGAAGTAATACAACTGACTCACCGAGAAGTCCTGCAGCAACTGCCCGACCACCTCCTCGGCACGGGCTTCGGCCGTGAAGGCAAAATCCACTTCAGCGGCCAGCACACGGATGTATTGAATGGACGCTTCGCGGGCGAGACTGAAGACCAGCGAATAGATTTCGCTCTTCCAGGCGGCTTTGACGCTGCCTGACAACTCCTGATACAGCACCTGATACAAATTCTCGCGGGCACAGCGCGTTACGCCGTCGAGCGTGACGCTGGGCAGCCAGCGCACCGCGCTGTACTCGCGGATATTGCAGCCCTCGCTGCGATCGAAGGCGTTGATGTCGGAATCGGTGGAAACTGCCAGCACCCCGGCTTCGTGCAGGCTTTTGAGCAACTCTTCACGGGCCTCGAACGTCAGTGCGAGCAGCTCTTCTCTGGATGGCGCATTCAACGGCGCAATCCATTCAACGGTCGCGCCATAACCATCATCCAGCAAAGCGAGCAACGTCAGCTTCTGCACAAACCCCAGATTGGCGTAAGGCACTGCGGGGCATCGCGCGCCATACCGAGCTTCCAATTCCAGGCGATCACGCGTGGCCCGGGCGGCAAGCTGCTGCTGGCGCACCTTGAAACATTCTGTGCAGCTGCAAGTCGTGTGGCGGGTATTGGTGCCGGGTAGGCTTTGCTGGTGCTCACAGCGTACGCATTTGAAGGTACTGCGCAGCGAAAGCGGAGTACCCCTGGCGTGTCGGCGCACCCACATCGGCAGTTTGCAGTAAGGACAACTGAGGTCGGCACTGATAACCGGGGGCAAAACCTTGAGCAGACTGCGCACCGTTGCAGGGATCTGAAATTCCGCCATCAGCGCGGCAGTTTTCTCGCCTTCGAGATAGCGCTTGTAGATTTCCTCGATCTGTTCATCGGACAGGTGGCGGATTTCTTCGGCGCGGTCGAAATATTGGGTCATGGCAAAGTTCCCTTTTTGGGGTTGTCGTAACGCACTCCATTGCGCAAGAGCGGCGAAACTAACGGTAAAAAGGCGGCGATCACAAGCGAAAAATCGCAATTTCGGGTGGATTTTGCCCATCCGGTAATTGCCTTACGCCGGCGTCGGATTTTCCCTTCTTGCCGCTCGGAACCGGGCGACAGAAATGTCCTGCTTTGCCACTTTTTACCGATGCAGGCAGCGCAAACCGGTTGAGACTGGCAAAATCGCGCCTTCGAACAGATTCACCGCCGCCACTGCCCAGGATTTCCCCCAATGCAAATGACCACCGCCCTACTGATCGTCAACCCGTGCGACGACGAAGAAGACAACATGGCCATGCTCTGCTGCCACAGCGACAAGGGCGAGATGTTCCTGATGAGCCGTTATCCGGATGAGGATGAGCTGGAGATCACGCTGGATGGCGAGCCTTCGACGCTTGACGGGGTGAAGGTCACGCTGACGTCGAAACTGCTGAAGATCGAGATTGCTGCGGCGGATGCCGATGCGTTGAATGGCGATGATGTGCTGGAGATCAGTTTTAATCCGGATATGGTGGATATGGATGAGGTTGTTGAGACTTTGAAGAATATTCTCGATGGGACCGGGACCTTTATCAGCGAGGTTTGATGTTGACCGGGCTGGCCCTTTCGCGAGCAGGCTCGCTCCCACATTGGAATGCGTACATCAGACCCTGTGGGAGCGAGCCTGCTCGTGAAGAGGCCGGAACCAGCGCCCAATCTTTTGCTCTTTTGCACAAAATGCCGTTAGTCGCCGCCCCCCGCGATGGATTAAAGTAACGCCC
>NZ_RCNZ01000145.1:0-187 GCF_004307525.1 Pseudomonas sp. Sample_21
CAACCCAAATCTCTGTGGGAGCGGACTAGCCCGCGAAGGCGTCGGCACATTCAACATCATCATCGCCTCACACCGCTTTCGCGAGCAGGCTCGCTCCCACAATGGTCCGGGGCAAGGCCACAATCTTCAGCCCAACCCAAATCTCTGTGGGAGCGGACTAGCCCGCGAAGGCGTCGGCACATTCAAC
>NZ_RCNZ01000145.1:197-16005 GCF_004307525.1 Pseudomonas sp. Sample_21
CAACCCAAATCTCTGTGGGAGCGGACTAGCCCGCGAAGGCGTCGGCACATTCAACCTCATCATCGCCTGTCACACCGCTATCGCGAGCAAGCTCGCTCCCACAATGGTCCGGGCAAGGCCGCAATCTTCAGCGCAACCAAAATCCCTGCTCGCGAAGGCGCCGGCACAGTCAACATCATCATCGCCTGACACTGCGCTTTCGCGAGCAAGCTCGCTCCCACAGGGAATGCAGGTGAATCAGAAGGCTTCAACCCATCTGAATTTTCCCGCCAACCTGCCCCCTAAATCCTGAGCGGTCGATACACGTCCGCCGATGCAAGGAGGGTCAGCATGCATGTCGGATAATCAGGCGCCTTCGCCGCGCAACTCAGAGGAATCCACCCAAACACTATTGAGCCGCTTGCTCATGGCGCGCGGGCCTGGCGGGCAGGAAGACGAGGTCCGGGCAATCTGCCTGGAAGAACTGCAGCGCCATTGCGACGAGGTCTGGACCGACCGGGCCGGGAATGTCATTGGTCTGCTCAAGGGCAGCGAACCCGATCCGAACGGCCAGCACGCCGTGCGCATCATGGGCCACATGGACGAGATCGCCATGCTGGTCAAACGCGTCGAGCCGGACGGTACGTTGCGGGTGGTTGCCCTCGGCGGTGCGAATCCGGTGAATTTCGGTGTCTGTCCGGTGGATATTCTCGGCGATGCGCAAACCCTGCCCGGCGTGCTCTCATTCGGCTCGATGCACGCCACCACAGGTTCGCCGCAGGGCCAGGATGTGATGAGCGGCGCGGTGGAGTGGAAAGACGTGCACATCATCACTCGTTACGACCCGCAAACCTTGCAAGACATGGGAGTGCGCCCCGGCACCCGTGTCGTGCTCAGCCAGCACTGGCGTACGCCGTTCAGAGTGGGCGATGCCACCGCTGCGCATTTTCTCGATGACCGCGCGCCTGTCGTCGCCATGCTTCAGGCCGCCGAGCAACTCAAGCGCAGCCCGACCGAATTGGCGCACGACACCTACTTTGTCTTCACCACCCTCGAGGAAGAAAGCAACGCCGGCGCAATGTACGCCGCTGCACACCTGCCCGGCGACACCACAATCGCGGTGGAAGTCGGCCCGGTGATGAGCGAGTACGCAACGCGATTGAGCGTTGACCCGATCATCGATACCGGCGACCAGAAAGGCTATTACTCGCGCGGCGTGGTCATGGCCTTGGCCGACGCAGCCAAGCGTTGCGGCTTCGATCCACAGTTCGCCCTGCTGGTGGATTTCGCCTCCGACGCCAGCGCGGTGATGAGCTCAGGCATCAGCGCCCAGGCCGGATGCATCGCAATCCCGACCGAGAATACCCACGGGTTTGAACTGGTCGTGGATGGCGCGATTGAAGCGTGTGCACAGACGTTGGTCGAATATTTGAAAGGCCTGCAGAATGAGGTATCGACCTGACCCGCAGTCCAATAAAAAGGGAGGCCCATTGCAGGCCTCCCTTGTTTTTCACCATCAAGAAGTACCCAACCCCTGTGACAAATCGGAAGACGAAGGCCGCGCCGTTTCCGGCTTGGTCTCCACTTCGGTTTGTTCAGTGGTTCGAGTCACCGTGTCACGCACGGCTTCGTATCCCTCCTGAGCTTTCTGCTTGGCCTTGTCGACCATGCCAGCGCTGGTACGGCCCATGTAGCGCTGTTCAGTGGAGGTAGTCGGCAACGCCGCGCCGAGCAATGCACCGAGCGCAACCCCGGCGGCAGCCACCATCAGCGGTTGCTCCTTGAGCAGGTGGCTGAATTGCTGGCCGAGCACCTGCGAATTACGCGACAGTCGATCACTGGCGTCATGCATCGCATGGCTGAGGTTTTCCTTCGCCGCACCGACGTTTTCCCCGAGGTGGCTGGCCTTGCCTTTCAGCGACTGGTAGCCGTCCTTCAGCGTGTCAGTAGTCGAGTGCAAATGCGCGCGGGCGCTGTCGATGCCGTCGGCCAAACCGTCGGCCCACTCGCCGGCCTTGTCCTGATCCGGCCCGCTGCGATAGGTCGGTTGCGGCACTGGCGGGCGATTCTGGCTGATCATCAGCCAGAGCAGCCCCACGGAAGTCAGCACCGCTGGCACCGGGTTATTGCGCACGCTGGTGCCGAGGTTGGTGAAGAACGTCGAGCCGTTGCTCTGCATCATCCCCCAGGCCTGATCGATCATTTGCCCGGGAGTGAATTTGCTCTCGAGTTGATCGACGATGTTGCCGATGCTCGCGCGTTGCGCATCGATTTCGCGCTCGATCTGCTCCGGGCTTTTTTCCGCTTCGATATCCAGTTCGCTTTTCATGAGACTTTCCTCCGCAGCGCTTCCTGATCCTTGTTCAAGGCGTCGAGGGTGCGATCAGGTTTGAAGTGAGATGGCTCGAATTGCTTCTTCCCGGATTGCAGCATGGCGAAGCCAATGATCATCACCACCACGCCGACGATCAGCGCGGCCAGCCATGGCGCCATGAACATACTCAGGCCGTACACCGCCGACATCAGCAGAATAATAAAGCCGGCGAGGAACACGATCGCACCACCAGCAACCGCACCGATGCCCGCCTTCAGCGTGCTGAGGCTGTTCTGCAGTTCGGCTTTGGCCAATGCCAGTTCCTTGGTGAACAACGCTGGCACCTCGCGCGACAGTTGCCGCAACAGACCGACCACCGAAGCATCATCCGTTTGGCCGAGGGGCCTTGCCCCGCTCAGATCAGATTCATCTCTGTTCATCACAGTTCTCCTTTGGCGTCGGGTGCGTGCGGTACGGAAGCCGCGGCAAAATCAGCGGGGTGATCGCTGTCACTGGGCGAGGTCGGGGTGATGCCGGTGGCCAGTCCCGGATTGGCGTGGGCCGATGACGGTACTGACGATTCATAGGGTCGCTGCGCACCGTAATCGGCTGGCGGTGGCGTCGATGTCGTGCCCGCCGCCGGATCGTGCTCGGCGCTGACCGTCGCTGCTGCGGCCGTGCCGGCTTTGAGAAACCGCGACAGGCCGAAACCGATGGCGATGCTGCCGGCGATGAATAGCCCCGGATTGCTGCGCGCCAGATCCGCCGCATCGTGCAGCAACTGCTCGGCACTCTTGCCGCGCAGGTTGCCCGCCAGCCCGGTCATGGAATCCGCCATGTCCGTCAGGTAGTCGGACATGCCCAGCGTGTCCTTGTCCTGCAACTCCGAGACGAAGCTCTTTGCGCCTTGGGCCAGTGCTTCTATCTGTTCGGCCGCGGTGTCGCGGTACTGTCCGAATTGCGCGTCGGCCTGTTGCCGCGCGCCGCCAATTGCTTCGTTGACGTCGTCCTTCAAATGTTCAAAAGCCTGTCCAGGCTTGCTGTTCGGATCACCTGATTCAAAGCCTGCCCTGCTGTCTTGAGTATTCATGTGGCCCCTCGCGTTCTGACTTGAAAACGGAAAAACGGAGCTACACGGCAACATTGCCTCGAGCCCCCACATAGAAGATGACGGAGCAGCTTGTGCGAGAGTTCAAAGAGGTTGATGAGCGTGCGACATCAGGTCTGGATCAGCGACGAAAGGTTGCGCTTGGCACGATTGCGTTGAGCTTCTGCGCCTGGCTGCGGTCAAGACAAGGCACAAGCATTTATCTGCAACACGACGCTGAAACCCGCAACAACGCCGATAGATGGCAGAATCCCCACACCCTGATCACTTCGGAGACCGCAATGCTTCGCCTGTTTGAAGAAAGGCTTGACCCCTTCCCGCCCGACGAGGCGCCGCCACCGCCAGTCGGCCTGATGCGCTTCTTGTGGGCCTGCACCCGGGGCGCGCGCGGCTACATTCTGGCCTTCGCCCTGCTCAGCGCCAGCGTGTCGATCTACGAGGCGTGGCTGTTTTCCTTCCTCGGGCAAGTGGTGGATCTGCTCTCGACCTGGCAATCCGGCGGGGCTGCCGGTGATGAGGAAAGCCGCGTGTTGTGGGGCATCGGCATCGTGCTGGTTGTCAGCATCGGCCTGGTGGCGCTGCGCACGATGGTCCAGCACCAGATCCTTGCGATCAATCTGCCGCTGCGCCTGCGCTGGGACTTTCACCGGTTGATGCTGCGGCAAAGTCTGTCGTTCTTCTCCGACGAGTTCTCCGGCCGGGTGACGACCAAGGTCATGCAGACTGCGTTGTCGGTGCGCGAGGTGCTGTTCACCCTGATCGAAATCCTCCCCGGCATTGGCGTGTACTTCATCGCGATCATTGCGCTGGCCGGTGGCTTTGCGCTGAAGCTGATGCTGCCGTTTCTGGCGTGGATCGTTCTGTTCGGGCTGGCGATGGTGTATTTCGTCCCGCGTCTGGGCAAAGTCGGCCAGGAACAGGCCGATGCGCGCTCGTCGATGACCGGGCGGATTGCCGACGCCTACACCAACATCACCACGGTTAAACTGTTCTCGCACTCCAAGCGTGAAGCGCACTTTGCCCGCGCGGCGATGGAAGATTTCAAGCTCACCGGATTTCGCCAGATGCGGCTGGTCAGTCAGTTCGAAATCGTCAATCAGGCGCTGGTGGTGGCGTTGATTCTCGGTGCCGGTGGTTACGCGTTGTGGCTGTGGCATCAGGGCGAAGTCGGCACCGGCGCTGTTGCGGCGATCACCGCCATGGCGTTGCGCATCAATGGCATGTCGCACTGGATCATGTGGCAGATGACTTCGCTGTTCGAAAACATCGGCACCGTCCAGGACGGGATGGCCACCCTGACCAGCGGCCCGAAAGTCCAGGACGCGCCGGATGCCAAAGTGCTGGAGCCGGCCGGCGGCGAAGTGGTTTTCGACAATGTCAGCTTCAACTACAACGGCGAACGCCAGGTGCTCGACGGCTTGACCCTGCATATTCGCCCCGGCGAAAAAATCGGCCTGGTCGGCCGCTCCGGTGCTGGCAAGTCGACGCTGATCAACCTTCTGCTGCGCTTCTATGACGTTGATCGCGGCGAAATCCGCATCGATGGGCAGAACATCGCCGAGGTCACCCAGGACAGTCTGCGTAGCGTGATCGGCATGGTCACCCAGGACACGTCGCTGTTGCACCGTTCGATCCGCGACAACATTGCCTACGGACGCCCGGACGCCACCGACGAAGACATCCATCGCGCGGCAGTGAACGCCCAGGCCGATGGTTTCATCAGCCAGTTGAGCGACAAGCAGGGCCACAGCGGCTACGACACGCTGGTCGGCGAACGCGGTATCAAGCTCTCCGGCGGGCAGCGCCAACGCATCGCCATCGCCCGGGTGATGCTGAAAAACGCACCGATCCTGCTTCTCGACGAAGCCACCAGCGCGCTGGATTCCGAGGTTGAAGTCGCTATTCAGGAAAGCCTCGATGAAATGATGCAGGGCAAAACCGTGATCGCCATCGCCCACCGCTTGTCGACCATTGCGGCCATGGACCGGCTGATCGTCATGGACGAAGGCCGCATCATCGAACAAGGCACCCACGCGCAATTGCTCGAGAAGAACGGCACCTATGCGCGGCTGTGGCAGCACCAGAGCGGCGGGTTCCTCGGTGAGGACCGGGGTTTGGTTGAGGTGATGGAGGAGTGATCAGGCTGGAGGGCCGGGGCCGGCCCTCCATCGATTGGCCTAGATGGTGACGGGGCTTTCGGCATCCACCGGAAGCTTTACGCGAAACACGGTTCCGCCCTTCAGGTCAGAGCTGACCTCGATCGAGCCGGCATGCGAGGCGACGATTTCCGAGGCGATGAACAGGCCCAGACCCAGCCCGGCAACGGGCCCGTGATCAACCACGGAGCGCTGCGAGAACCGCCCCATCGGGTTGAAGATGAACGGCAACACGTCTTCTGGAATCGGCTCGCCGCCGTTGTGCACTGTGAACACCGCGCAATCCTCGCGAACGTTCAACTCGACAGTTACCGGAAAATTATTGTCGCCGTGGGTCACCGCATTGCTGATGATGTTGGAAAACACCTGTTCCATCCTGGCGCCATCGAACGCTCCCATCACCGCTTCCGTCGCATCGAACCGCACGTTGGCCTGCGGATGAAAGGCGCGGATTTCCTCGATCACCCGCTCGCACACAGGGCTGAGATCGATCAGGGATTTTTTCACCGGAATCCCCGGCCCCATCTGGCAGCGCGTCAGATCCAGCAGGTCGCCCACGATCTGGCTGGCGCGCTGCACGCTGGCGTAGATCTGCCTGGCCACTTTGCCGGTGCGCGGGTCGGTGGCTTCGGTACGACGCAACATATCCGCACCGAGCAGAATCGCCCCCAGCGGCGTGCGCAAGTCATGGCCGAGAATCCCCAGAAACACGTTGCGCGACGCCTCGACGGCGCGCGAGTAGCTGGCAATCGACTCGGCCAGCGCCTGATCGATCGCTTCGTGGAAGCGCGTCATGTCGTCGACATTCACTGATTTGCCATCCTTGACCTGACGCAGCCATTGGGTCAGCACACTGGTGCGCAGCGCGCGGTATTCCGACACCATCTGATCGATGGTAAAACCGGCCATCAGCCGCGTCACCGCGTGGGTTTCCGCAGCTGTTTCTTCATCGTCGCGCGGCGCTTGGCCCTGGGCTTTGGCGATTTGTTCGCTCATGGTCTGCTTGGTCCGCAGATCGATCACGATGGCGCGCAACATCTGCTCGGCGTGATCGCGCAGCGCGACGTTATCGAGCTCCACCCCCGGCGTCTCGATGGTGCGGGCGAAATCTTCCCAGGCCTGCAGGATCGGCTCTAGGTTTTCGAGAATGAAATCTGGCAGGCGCATGGCTGTAATCCATAGAGGAAATCCATCTGCGCCGACAGGCGCGCCGGCGCAGACAGTAAAAGAACGAACTCAGGAGTACAGAAGGTACGGCTGACCTCGTGCAGCCTACCATCATTGCAGTGGTTCAACGCGGGGGGAAAATCGGCAGCAGCCGCTTGTGACGAAAGCTATCAGAACACTCAACTCCCTGTGCTTGAGCTGCTGCCCGCAACGCTCAAGTCGCCCCCCGGAAAAGCACCACCCTCAATGTGATAGACCCTCGGTTCTGCCGAAAAATAATCCTCCAGCCCCAGCATGAACCGCTGGTGGTCTTCGCTTTCTTCAAACCCCGGCGAGTGATCCTCAAGCGATTGCCAGCGCACGATCAAATTGAATTGCTCGGGGGTTTCAATACCTTGCGCCAGCAAGTGGCCGCCATATCCCTTGGCGCGGGTGAGCAACGGTTCGACTTCGGCAAATGCGCGTCGGAAGGCTTCAGTCTGATGCGGGTGAACGGGCAGCACAGCGATCTCGTAAACCATGATGTTTCTCCAAAATCAGTGAGCGGATTCAGACGATGAGTGAAGACTCGACGGCGATGGCGATTTTTCCCAGCAGACCGTTGTTGGCGCTCTCCAGTCGGGCATGGGCGAGCGGGATGTCGGCAAGGGAATAGACCGCGCCAACGTGGGGCCGCAACTGGCCGCGCTCGACCAACGCGCTCAATTCATCGAGCTTGCCGCGATTCTGCCGGGTGAAAACGAAGTGGTAGCTGGCGTTCTTGCCCCAGGCCTGAACGAGGTTTTGTGGCTGCGCGATATCGACGATCGAGACGACGCGGCCAAGCTGGGCGAGCGCGTCGGCACTGCGAGACAGGGTATCGCCGCCGATGGTGTCGAACACCACATCAACGCCATGCCCGGCGGTTTCGCGCATGATCGCTTCGACGTAATCCTCTTGGGTGTAATCGATCACCACGTCGGCACCCAGGCTGCGGACGAAATCGGCGTTGGCCTCGCGCACGGTGGTGAACACTCTGGCGCCCATGGCTTTGGCCACCTGAATCGCCACATGGCCGACCCCGCCGGCGCCGCCGTGGATCAGAATGCTTTCGCCAACGCGGAGCACGGCGCGCACGGTCAGCGCTTCCCAAACCGTACCGCCGACCAGACTCAGACTAGCCGCCTCAAGGTGGCTCAGCGATGCAGGCTTTCTGGCGATGATGCTTTCAGCAGCCACGTGGTACTCGGCATAGCTGCCCTGCCCGTCGAATATCTGCGGGGTGTACCAGACTTCGTCGCCCGGCGCGAAAGCGCTGACGCCCGGCCCGATGGCTTCAACCACGCCCGACACGTCGTGACCGGTAATGGCCGGCAGCGGCACCAGATCGGGATAGTCACCGCGCCGAACCTGATAATCCAGCGGATTGATGGAAGTAGCGTGCACTCGGACCAGCACTTGGCCCGCTTGCGGAACCGGTTTTGGAACGTCGCTGAGTTCGAACGAATCAGGACCGCCGAAGGATTTCAAAATCATCGCTTTCATGGCAAAACCTCGTATCGATAAAGAGGGATATCGAGAATTCTCGATATCCTAGAGTAAAAAAATTTACAGCTCTTTCCCTATGATCTCTGCAAGCGCGCTGATAGCAGCCTCATTGCGTTTGTAGTAGGTCCATTGACCGATGCGCCGCACCTCAACCAGCCCCACTCGCTGCAACGTGGCCAGGTAACTCGACACCGTAGACTGCGACAGGCCGATACCTTCCTGGATGCTGCTGACGCAGACACCCTCGACGAGAACGTCACCCTCATCCTGCGGGGGGAAATTCTTGACGGGATCCTTCAGGCCTTCAAGGATCTTGAGGCGCGTCGGGTTCGAGAGGGCTTTGAAGATTTCGATCAGTTCCATGCGCCGAGGATATCGAGATTTTTCGATATGTCAATGTGTTTTTTTCGACTCGTTTCTTTCAGGTAACAATCGGGTCCTGAAGAATGCGCGCGTCGGTGCAAGGCCGACCGTCCAGATAGAGCTGTTGGAACTGTGCGCACTCCATGGCTTTCGCAAACAGCCATCCCTGTGCATAGCGCACCTGGTTGGCGCCCAGGAAGTTTAGCTGTGCCGGGGTCTCGACGCCCTCAGCGACAAGTGTCAGGCGCAACGCGTGGCCCATCTGAATGACGTGAGTGACCAGTAAGGTCTGCTCCTCTGCTTCGCTGATCTGCTCAACAAAGGATCGGTCGATCTTGAGCACGTCCAGCGGTAATTGCTGCAGGTATTGCAGACTCGAATAGCCGGTGCCGAAGTCATCCAGCGCGACAACAAACCCGGCGCTTCGCGCGCGCTCCAGTGTTATTTTCGCTGACGCCAGATCGACGAGGCTGCGCTCTGTCACCTCAAGCCATATCTGCGCGGGCTGCACGTCGAGGCGACGGCTTTCATTCAATAAAGTCGGTATCAGTCGTCCGGAGCTCACATCGGCAGCGGCCAGGTTCAAGGCCACGTGCAACGAACGGTCACTGGCGAGCATGCCGCCAAGGTCTGCGAATACGCGGTGAACCACTTGGTCAGTGATCGCTTCGATCAAGCCACTGGATTCGGCCAGCGGGATGAACACGTCTGGGTAGACCAGCGTGCCGTTGGGTTTGCGCCAGCGGATCAAGGCTTCGGCGCCGATGCAGCGCCGGGTCTCAATTTCGATGATCGGCTGATAATGAACCACGAACTCCTGTCGCTGCACCGCGCGCTCCAGTGCCGCCAGCGGGGACAGCTTGCGACGCCACCAGCGCAGGCTCGCAATGACCAGGCCTACGCTGATGACAAGACCGATCGGCAGCAGATAAAGCACGTGTTGCCCGAGGCTGCGCAGCAGTTCCTGTCGCGGGATTGCGGCAATTACGGTGAAGTTGCCCTGGGCCACCAGTGTGTAGAGAAAGCCGTCCTTGAGGCCATGCGTAGGCCCCTCATGCACCAAGGCAAGGAAACTCGCCATGTTCGGGTGCGCCGGGCCGAGCAAGCGGCCCTGACGTGTGCCGACGGCCAGCCTGACGCCTTCATCCAGTACGACTTCGCGAAATTGTTCCGGGTCGACCAGCACGTTGAACGCAGCAAACTGCAAAGCCAGCATCGGTTTGATCAGCTCGTTGTCATCCTGCGCATCGATGGACACCTTCACCCCGTCGTCGGTGACGAAATCCTCCGCCCATTGCTTCGACCGCGGCGGCGTGGCGCCCCATGACGTGCAGGCAAATACATCTTCTTCGTAGCCGACCGTCTCGACCGAAAACGTATTGATGGCAATCATGCGCATCTGCTCGATGCCCTGTGGCGAGCAGGGTTCGAGGTCAGTGACAGCAATGCTTTTCAGCGCCTGGGAGGCCTGCGCAAATGTCTGACTGGCGCGATCGTTGGCAATCGCGGCGAGCGTTTGCAGGCGGTCATGAGCCGCGTAGATCGACAGCATCCAGCCAGCCGCGAGGGTCATGCCCAACGGGACGATCACCGCAAGGGCCGTCAGCAATATTCCCCGCCGCATGATCTTGGAACGCTTCATTTCACCGCCCGAATGATTTGGCCCGTGACGCGTCTTCGCGACTGCTGGACGCGCCGTTTGCGCCGCACCTACCGCTGCTTTTAGCGTGGAATCGAGGCAGAATCAACAACTCTGCCGATTAGTTGAAAGCCCCGTGACATGCATCAATTTGTAGCCTCATTCGGAATCGCTCGAGGCCATCGACAGGTACGATTCCACTCGATTGCGTCCACCCTGTTTGGCGCGGTAGAGGCACTCATCGGCTTTCTTGAGGACGATTTCTGCAGTAGTCGGCAAGTGTTCACACGTTGCCACTCCGATCGAAGCGGTAATGCGCCCCACGGTCGGAATATCACTGGTCGCAATGGCCTGACGAATCCGCTCAGCGATGGCACTGGCTGACTCGACATCGGTTTGCGGCAAAATCAGCAAGAACTCCTCTCCCCCGGCTCGGCACGCCAGGTCGCCGACGCGGGAATAGGCTTGCAGTGTATGCGCGACCTGTTTGATCGCCAGATCGCCCTTGTCGTGGCCAAAGGTGTCGTTAACCTTTTTGAAATTGTCGATGTCCAGCGATAACACCGAATATGTCTGCCCGCTGCGCTCAAGGCGGCGCAACTCCTGATCCATGGCTCTGCGATTGGCCAGTCCGGTCATGGGGTCAGTCAGCACCTGCTGGTTAAGGTGGCCCAGCTTCGCTTGCAACAACTGCACGCCGGCAAGCATCGCCTGGCGGATGGAAAATGCCTCGTGATACCAAGCCTTGACGTGGCGAAGTTGCTCGCTGGCCTGCGGCGCTGACAACTGCCGGGCAATACGCGACAGCTGGTTGAGCGGGCGACAGATCAGCAAGGTGCCGAACCAGATCAGTACGAAGCCGATCAGGGCGGCAGGCAGCATTCCCAGCAGCACATCGCGCATCAAGGTGTTCAGCGGCGCCAGGCTGACCTCGCGCGGCTGCTGCGCGACCACCGCCCAGCCAGCGCCCGGCACCTGAGCGTACCCGGCGAGCATGGGTACGCCTTTGTAATTACGCACGCTCATCGAGCCGCTCTCGCCACGCAACGCCGCATCGACGGTTTTGCTCCAGCCCAGGGTGTCGCCAATGCGCGCCGCCTCAGGGTGAAAAAGCAGTTGGCGATCCTGATCCGCTACAAAAGCAAAGGTGCCTTCGTGGTGAAAATGGCGGCTGATCAGGGTGTGCAGCGCGTTGTCTTCGCGCAGATAAACCGAGCCGCCGATGATGCCCACGTAACGCTCAGCAGAGTCGTAAACGGGTTCGGAGATGAATACGACGAGATTGCCGGCGGCAGACGTATACGCGGAGCTGATGAAGGGCCGCTTCGCATCGATGGCTTTGAGAATGGCATCCGAACGCAGCGTTGAACCGTTGATTTGCAGAGTATCCGGATACGCCTCCAGCACCTTGGCAGTGCTATCGATTATGGCAATCGAGTTGAAATCGGCATCCTGTTTTTGCAGGCGCAGCGCTTCGGCGCGCATGACGCTGGGGTCACCCCAGGCCTTGCCCAATTCACTGGCGCTGTACCGCAGATGGTTCTGTGCTGAATGAATGAATTCAGCGAGGCTCGAGGCGACCTTAGCTGCATAAGCACTGTTCGATTGCAGCGCATGATCAACCAAGGCATCGCGCTGCACGCGGTAGGCTGTGACAAGGCTGTTGCCCAACGTCGCCAGAACAGACAGCAGTACCAGGGAGAGAATCAGCCAACGCAAATTCAGCGCAGTTACGGGCTGCGTGGCACCCAGCGCCTCGTCGCTGGCCGATTCATTTGGGGGGTCCGTTCTGTCGATCATCGTCTGCCCTGACAGGTCTCTTTGGGAGTTCGCAGCGAAAGCGCCTCAGCGAGTATATGCGCTTGTGCGTGACACGCCTGAGCGGGCTTGTGTTACTGCAGCGAATCGCCTGCTACGTTTCAGTGTGTCGCGAAGACATTGTGATACCTAGAATGGTGTGTGAAGCCCGGTTGCCCGGGCTCAGCGGTTAGCCATGTTTGACCAGGTTCAAGGCTGGCAGCGGTCCGCCCGGGAACTGCGCAAGCATTCCTTGCTGCACACCGCCCAGATCGATGCCGTAAAAACCCAGTTGAGTAATCAGCTCTGCAACCTTGGTTTTGCTCGTGGCATCTTCACCGGAATAAAACAGCACCCGCTTGCCGCCCTCGGCGGAGGGATCGCTCAGCAGAGCCGCGAGCAAATGGTTGAAGGCCTTGACCACGTGCGCACCGGGCAGCATCTGCGCCACCACTTGCGAAGACGGCTGGCCGCCCAGATCGAACGGCTTGAACAGTGGTGCTTCGATCGGGTTGTTGGCATCGATCACGATGCGCCCATCCCAAGGCCCGAGATCGCGTACCGCGTCGGGGATCTTCGACCAGTTCACCGCCAGAAAAACAATGTCCGCCTGACTGGCTTGCTGAGCGGTCACCGCTTGTGCGAGTGGACCCAATTCGTCGACCAAACCGGCAAGGCTCTGCGGCCCACGGCTGTTGGCCAGACTGACCGGCTGGCCTGCGTTGACGAGCAACCGAGCGATGGCGGTGCCGATGGAGCCTGTACCAATGATGCTGATAGTCATGATGCTCTCCTTACGCTGTGAAGCCGCCGTCGACGATTAATTCTGCACCGGTGACAAACCCGGCGTCCGCACTGGCCAGGTACGCCACCGCGCTGGCAACATCCTTGCCCTCGCCGTACCGCCCCATGGCGATGTTCGGGCGTAGGAAGTCCGCAATAGGCCCGTCGGCCGGGTTCATGTCGCTGTCGGTCGGGCCAGGATGGACGGTGTTCACAGTGATGCCGCGCGGCCCAAGATCGCGCACCAGTCCACGACTGAAACCGGTCAGCGCACCTTTGCTCAGGGTGTAGACGGAGGCGGTAGCGAACGCAGCGTATTGCACCATCGAGCTGCCGATGTGAATGATGCGACCGCCCTGCCCCATGTGTTTGAGCGCTTGCTGAGTGGCGACGAAGACGCCGGTCACGTTCACCGCAAGGATGCGTTGAAAGTCCTCAAAGGCGATGTCCTCGGGGGCACCGAGCAGGCTGATACCAGCGTTGTTCACCAGAATGTCGATCTTGCCAAAACGCTGTGCAACCTCGGCAATCGCTGCACGTACAGCCTCGGGATTGCCCGCATCGGCCGCCAGCGCCACAGCCTGGCCGCCCGCCGCGACGATTTCCTGCACGACCGCTGCGGCGCGATCTGGCGATGCGTTGTAGGTGATAGCGACGGTGGCGCCATCTGCCGCGAGGCGCTTGGCGATTGCTGCGCCGATGCTGCGTGAGCCACCGGTCACGATGGCGATTTTGCCGGTCAGTGGAAGCGTGGAAGTGTTCATGGTCGAGCCTCTGGGTGGTTGGAGTTGATGAGGCTATGAAACGCCTTTTGATCTTCCACCAGTAGTGGAAGCCCACTAGAATCACTTTCAATTATTCGTTGAAGGTGCGCAGATGGAAACCTTAGGCAATTTGCTCTCATTCGTGCGCAGCGCCGAGGCGGGAAGCTTCTCTGCGGCGGCGCGGCGCCTGGGCCTGACTCCCGCGGCGGTCAGTCGCAATGTCGCGCAACTGGAGGCCAACCTCGGCGTACGCTTGTTTCAGCGCAGCACGCGCAAACTCACGCTGACCGAAGCGGGAGAACGCTTTCTGGCCAACGTCGGTTCGGGACTGGAGAGTGTTCAAGCGGCGATTGCCGACGTGGCCGGCAATGCCGGAGAGCCTTCAGGGCTTTTGCGTCTGAGCGCAGCACCCGGTTTCGCCAGGGATTTTCTGTTGCCACTGATGCCCGAGTTTCTCAAGCAATACCCCGCCGTGACCCCTGAATGGCACGTCGACAATCGCCAGGTCGATCTCATCGCGGACGGGTTTGATGCGGCTATCGGCGGCGGCATCGAACTCGCGCAAGGTGTGGTCGCCAGAGCCATCGCCCCGGCGCATCTGATTCTGGTGGCATCGAAGGAATACCTCTCGGCACACAAGCGCATTCGGCACATCGAAGAGCTGTCGACGCTGGAACATCTGGCCATGCGCTCGGTACAGACCGGCAAGGTGCGCAGCTGGATGCTGCAAGGGCCCGACGGGAAACGAGCACCGCTGGAGTTGACGCCGCGCCTGTTGGTCAACGACCCGCAAGCGCTGTGTCAGTGCGCGCGCTTGGGATTGGGGGTTGCGCTGTTGGCGGTTCCCGATGTGCTGCCTTATCTGCGGGACGGCACGCTGGAAAGGGTTTTGCCGGGCTGGCATGTCGATGCGGGACAGATCTATTTGTACTTTTCCAGCCAGAAACTGCTGCCAGCCAAAACCCGGGCGTTTGTGGATTTCCTGGTCGGTCAGGCTCGGGAGGATGGTTGGGCCGCTCTCCTCGATGCTCGGGCTTAAAAGCAAGTTATACGACCTCTGAAACTCAACCAGCATCACGCCTACGCGGTCTTTCAAGCCTTTCGAGCTTGCCGCGTCTGCTCGATTACGGTACAAATCGGGAAGTTGTACGACAACATAATAAAAACCTGAGCCACCCCGAGTGGCTATCATTTTTGAGATCTGCCATGTCCCGTCCTGAGTTTGCGCCAACCGTACCGTCACCCTTCCCTCGTTATCTCGCCGTGATCATTCTGTTGTGCATGGGCTGTGCGTTCGCCGGCAACCACGTCGCGGCACGGGTGGCTTTTGATGATGGCGCGGGCGTGTTGCTGGCGATTCTGATGCGCTCGGGCGGGACCTTGCTGGTGCTGGCCATTCTCGTCCTGTGGCAGCGGCAAAGCCTGCGCCTGCCGGCGGGCGCGTGGCGTTGGCAACTGTTGTTGGGCCTGCTGATTACTGCGCAGAGCCTGTGTCTGTACTCCGCTGTCGCGCGGGTCCCGGTCGCTTTGGCGCTGCTGGTGGCCAATGTGTTTCCGATCCTGCTCGCCTTGCTGACCTGGGCGCTGGGCGGCCCACGCCCAACCGCGCGCACCGCGATGTTGATGGGCTTGATTCTCGTCGGGCTGGTGTTCGTGCTGGACGTTCCCGGACGTCTATCAGACAGCGCGAGCGTCGGCCCGGAATGGCTACTGGGCGTCGCACTCGCCTTCTGCGCCGCCAGCGTCTTCGCCTGCGCGCTGTGGATCACCGACCACAAACTGTCGCAAGTGCGCGGCTCGGTGCGCAGCCTGCTGACCATCTTCATCGTGTTCAGCAGCGTCAACCTGGCCGGCCTGACCGGCGCCCTCCCCGGCGGACTCAACCTCCCCGCCACTTCAACCGGCTGGCTGGCCCTTGCCACGCTTGTCGTGCTCTATGGGACCGGCTTCATTGTGTTGTTCATTTCCGTGCCCCGACTGGACATGCCACGCAACGCCCCGGTGATGAATATCGAACCACTGGCGACGTTGTTGATGGGCTGGATTGTGCTGGATCAAATGCTCAGCAGAGGACAGATCGTGGGTGGAGTGATTGTAGTGAGCGGGATTGTTTTGCTGACGTATCGGAAGGCTGCGGTGAAGGTTGGGGTGAAGGCTGAGGTTTGAGGTTTGAGGTTTGAGGTTTGAGGTTTGAGGTTTGAGGTTTGAGGT
>NZ_RCNZ01000042.1:0-15976 GCF_004307525.1 Pseudomonas sp. Sample_21
CCTGTCACGCCGGGGGTCGCGGGTTCGAGTCCCGTCCGCTGCGCCATATTCGGTAACCTGGACCACTGAACGCCAGGTCGCCACGGAAAAACCCGCTGAAGCGGGTTTTTTTCTGTCTCAAGGTTGTACCCGCGGGATGTATCGTTTCACCGGTTTTCAGATTTTTTTGAAAAATATTCAATTAAATCAACACTTTACGAAAACCTGTGGCATAATGCGCCCCGTAACGAAGCGAAGGGTGATTAGCTCAGCTGGGAGAGCGTCTGCCTTACAAGCAGAATGTCGGCGGTTCGATCCCGTCATCACCCACCATTCGTTTCAAGCGTTTCGCGCAGCGGTAGTTCAGTCGGTTAGAATACCGGCCTGTCACGCCGGGGGTCGCGGGTTCGAGTCCCGTCCGCTGCGCCATATTCGGTATCTGGAACTGAACGCCAGACACCACAAAAAGCCCGCCTTGTGCGGGCTTTTTGCTGTCTGCGATTTATAAAATCGCCGCGCTACTGCGCCGCATTGCGGGCATGCCGATAATCGCTCACCGCCTCGTACACTGCCTTGCGCAAGCGATTGATCCCGCCAATCGGCCGATGCGCCTCGATGCCGAACCACGGGTTGAACGACAGGTTGTCGCATTGCAGATTCAGCGCCGGCGTGTCGAAGTCCTGCGCGGGCAGGGTGATCCGCGCCACCGTTGCAAACGGTGCATCCTGCTCACGCCACTCAATGCTCGTGTCCTCGATCGGCATGTATTTGTTCGCGTCCTGGCGCTGGATCTGCAAGGCGAAGCACGCCGGCACCCGATCCGTCGACAACTGTTGATTCAGTGCACTGCGCAGGAAGTTCGGCAAGTCGTGATTCTGTTTGGGCAGCGCATACGCCGGGCAACGCTCCGGATCCGGCACGACGCGGAATTTCGCATTGGCCTCACCGAACTTGTAGGGCGATACCGAGAAATATGTGGTCTCGGTCGGACTGTCCGGCGGCGCTGACAGAGTGGCCAAGGCGATAAACAGATGGCGGACCTGCCAGGTGCGCGGATCCCATGTCGGAAAAAACGCCATGACCTTCTTGCCGTCAGCCTGCGCCGCCACATTCTGACGGTACTCGGCGACATTGCTGACAAAGAAATTCGGATGGCTGAACATCACGAAATCCTGTTCATGCTGCTCCTGGCGATTGCCGAGCAGTTGCGTGCCAGGAACTTCAAGCAACTTGATTGCCATTCCGCGCGCATCGCGAATGCTGTCGAATTGCGGATAGGCATTGCCGTTGGACAACCGGATCAGCGCCTGCCAGGTCTTGCCCGGCTCGCTGAACACACCCTGTCGCAGCGATTGCGCCAGTTCCGGTAACACCTGCACTTGCGCCTTCACGCAGCCATGCGCCTTGGCGTGAGCATCGCGCAGATAACGCGTGGGTTCGCGGTGCTGGTCGACGATGCGCACTGCGGTTTGAATGATGTCCTGGGTCATCGCCGCTTCGCCTGCTGGAATCTGTTCCTGCGCCGACACCGGCCCGCGATGCTGCCAGGCAAACCACGCGGTGGCGATGGCCCAGCCGAGCAGGGCGATGACCAGCAGGATCAGCAGCGTCTTGCCAAGCAAACGCCCCAACCACAGCCAGAAACGCGCGAGTGGCGGCAGTTCTTTTTTGAATGTCGGCATGATCATGGCAACTGCGCCTCCAGTGGACCGCCCAATACTTTCAGGTATTCGAGCAGCGCCCAGCGCTCCTCGGGTTGCAAGAGTCGGCCGATCACCCCGTTGCCGCGAGCGCCGGCGCGGAATTCGTGGCCGCTGTTGTGGTTGCCGCTGATGCGCGTGTCGAACAGAAAACCGTTGGTGAAAGGCTCGGTGCGATAGCCGAGGTGGCGCGGGTCGTATTCGACCGTGCCTTTATAGAAGGTGGCGGCGCGCTCATCCTGCGGTGACAGCAACTGATAGATGCTTGGCACCGAACCGTTGTGCAGAAACGGCGCAGTCGCCCACACGCCAGCCAGCGGTCGGGCCTTGTAAGCCACTTTCTCGCGCACGCCGATCGGCAGGCCGAAACCATCCATGCGCGGTTTTTCTTCCGGCGTGATCTGCGCGTCGCGATAGGCACGGTTTTCCACGAACGCGGTGACGTAAGCCAGGCCCTTGGCCACCGACAATTGGCTCAGATCAAGCGGCTCCTTGGGTTCGGGGTGCAGTTTGACGTCCATCTTTTTCAGCTCATTGACATCCCATTGCAGTGCGCTCAGGTCGAAACGGTGACTGGCAATGTTGTTGGCCGCATTCGGATCGGTGCCGATCACCTCCACGGGAATCATGTGCAAGTGCTGCACCCAGCGTTCGCCTTCCTGCGATTGGCGCGGGACATGGCAGCCCGCGCAGTTTTCCGCGAACAGCGCGCGGCCTCTGGCGGCCAGCGGCTTGTCGATCGCACCGAACAGATCTTCCGGCCAGGTCGGCGGCTTCAGCTGCTGCAAGGTTTCTTCGATGGCGTGCAGATCACGCACGCGCACGCTGGAGGGATAGCGCGCAGCGCCTTGCAGCGGCTGACCGTTGGCGTCGAAGAAATTCAGCGTGGCACCGACGCCGAGCGCCTCGCCGATATTGCGCGCCATTGGCTGCTGGGCCGAGCCGTTCCACTGCACCCAGTCGAACGTCCACATGTCCCACAGCTGCGGGTAATCCACCGGGGCATCGGCCACGCGGTAGTTGGCAGGGGAAATCGCATCGCCAAACGTAGCGTTGGCAATCCGGCCGAACGCATCGGTGCGCCCCGGGCCTTCCTCGGTCGGATAGAGGCCGCGAAGAGTGTCGTTCCAGGCCACTTTGACGAAGGTGTTCAGCGATGTCTTGAACTCGCTGCGCAATTGTTCGCGGCGCGCTTCGTAATCATCTCCGAGCACCTGGCGGGCGAAGCGCTCAAACTTCCATGGGTTGTAGTAAGTCGAGGCTAGACTGGCGACCAGGGCCTGTCCGAAACTGCCACCGCGCAAAGTAGGAACGCTGGAAGGCAACACGTGCTGTGCGGTGCCACCATCGATGCGCACGGCCTGGTCTTTGAAGCGCAACTCGCCGGTGTGGCAAGCGGCGCAGGTGATGTCCAGATAATGCTCGGAGGCGTTGCCGGGATTCTGGTGCCGGGCAAAACCGACGGGGAGGTTGCCGGGGTTGTTCGCGCTCGCTTTCTGCTGCGGGTCGACCATGAAGCCGAAACGGGCGAGATATTCAGGGGAGGCGAAGCGCTGCTCGGAGAAGGGCAATTCCAATGCCTGGAACCACTCGTAACGCAGGCCTTTGACTTGCGTACCTTGGGGCGTGAAGTAGTAGGTCTGCCGTTGCTCTTCGCTCCATTGATCCAGGTAACGTACCTGTTGCGGCGGGGTGTAGAAGGGCAATTTCGGATTGGCTACGTAATAGACGATCACCGCGAGGGCGATTACCGCCAGCATGATCAGCAGAGCGAGAATGCGGGATAAGAGGCGCAAGTTGAACATCCTTGTCGAATTGTTGCGCTGTTATGCCTGAGCGCCGCTGGCTGGGCAAGTGGCCATTACGCCAGATACTGAGTCAGGAGCCGACGAGCCTTGTCGTCCGTGAATGACAGAAGCTTCATCCAGCCGTTGCCCAAATGCGTTTTAATCCCTGAACTTATCGGAAGATTCCTGCTCTCATGCCGGTAGCCATTGGTCGTGGCGGCCTGATAAGCTCGCGGCTTTACTCGATTGCCCATTCGGCGCATGAACAAGGAAATAGCATGAAACAGCATCGGTTGGCGGCGGCGGTAGCCCTGGTTAGCCTGGTACTCGCGGGTTGTGACTCGCAGACCAGCGTAGAGCTGAAAACCCCGGCGCAAAAAGCTTCCTACGGCATCGGCCTGAACATGGGCAAAAGCCTTGCCCAGGAAGGCATGGATGATCTGGACTCCAAAGCGGTAGCCCAGGGCATCGAAGATGCCGTTGGCAAGAAAGAACAGAAGCTGAAAGATGAAGAACTGGTCGAAGCCTTCGCCTCGCTGCAAAAGCGTGCTGAAGAGCGTATGGCCAAGATGAGCGAAGAGTCGGCAGCCGCCGGCAAGAAATTCCTCGAAGAAAACGGCAAGAAAGCCGGTGTCACCACCACCGCCTCCGGCCTGCAGTACGAAGTAGTGAAGAAAGCCGATGGCCTACAGCCTAAGCCGACCGACGTCGTCACTGTTCACTACACCGGCAAGCTGACCAACGGCACCGTGTTCGACAGCTCCGTCGAGCGCGGCAGCCCGATCGATCTGCCAGTCAGTGGCGTGATCCCGGGTTGGGTTGAAGGTCTGCAACTGATGCACGTTGGCGAGAAGTACAAACTGTACATCCCTAGCGATCTGGCTTACGGCGCTCAGTCGCCAAGCCCGGCAATCCCGGCCAACTCGGTTCTGGTTTTCGACCTGGAACTGTTGGCCATCAAGGATCCGGCCAAAGAAGACGCCGCTGCCAAGTAACACGCAACGGCTCGAAAACAACGCCTCGCTTATGCGGGGCGTTGTTGCATCTGCAGGTCAGGGAAGGTAAACAGAGCGAACTGACGGCGATCAGCACAGTCATAGCTTTGAGGCTGCCCGCGCTAGACGCCCTGAGCTGCCAAGTCAATGAAATATTGGGCTTTTTTATGTGAGTAAAAAACGCCCGATCTGAGCGCAGCCCTTATGAAACGGGGCTCTCAGCGCTGAAATGCAGCTCTGTTCACAAGGTTATCCACAATTTGTGTGGATAACATTTCAACGGGAAGAATAGATGAAAGCTCCGTGGAATTTCGCTCGATTCCTGCCGTTGGCCGGTCGCCTGCTGGCCCGTGGACGCCTGCCGACCCTATTGTTTGCCGTGGCCAGCAAAGGCGCCGCGCAAGGCAATCGCTTGGGCAAACTCAAGGATGATCTGCGCTTGCTGCAGTCGTTATGCCTGGCCTACTGGCGTGGCGAGTATCGCGCGATCAGTGCCAAGTCGCTGATTTCGGTAGTGGCGGGTCTGATGTATTTCCTCAGCCCGGTCGATGCCATTCCGGATTTCATTCCCATGTTCGGCATGCTCGATGACATCGCTGTCCTCGCCTGGTTGATGAAAACCCTCGATGACGAACTCAACGCCTTCCGCCTGTGGCGCAAACGCCAGCAGCCCGAAAAGCTGGCCGTGGTTGAACGCCTCCCTGATACCCCTGAACAATTGCAGTTGCAAGGCCCGAAAAAGCCCTGACTGACCAAGACTGCCTACAGATAGATACCACTCGCGACCTTAGCCGCTGTTAGGATTACACTTCTAGGGAAAAGTGCCGACTCGCTAAGTGGTGTTGTCCTACGGGGTAGTCATGGATATTCAGATAATTGCACGCGATGGCGAACCCGAATACGCGGTTCTGCCGTGGGCTCAATATCAGGCTTTACTGAAAGCAGCAGGGATCAACGCAACACCGGCGCCGCAGCCAGCAGCGCCGCTCGCCACCTCGCCGGAGCCGATTCTTCCGGGTCTGGATCAATTACGCAGTTTGCGCGAAGGGAAGGGCATCGCCATCGAGGCGCTGGCCCGCACGGTAGGCATCAGCCCGTCTTACCTGGCCATGATCGAAAGTGGTGAGCGTCAGCCCGACGCCGCGATTCGCCGCAGCCTGGCCTGGGAACTGACGGTGCCAGGTTGGAGGGATGAATCGTGAGCGTACGCATCAGCCGTCAACATTGGGACGGATTGCTGGGGGAACTGGACCAGGCGCGTCGTCAGCGCCATCTTCTGACCTATCGAGCCTTGCTTGAGCGTTTGCAGCTGCCGACTCCGGCGATGCAGACGTTGACGGCTGCACTGGAGCATCTGGCCGCACTGGACGCCAAAGCCGAGCAGCCGTTGCGCAGTTCGCTGGTCATCAGTCAGGGCGCGAGTCGTTTGCCACGTACCGGGTTCTTTGAATGTGTCGAGCGTCTGGGGCGTTTTTCCGGGCCGTCGGATGGCGTCGCGGCGGCGTCCTGGCATGCGTCGGAAGTGGTGCGGGTCTTCGAATACGAATACCCGGAATCGGCGGAGGCCTGAGTGTTTCTGCGGCTCAAGGCGCGGGCCGGTTACTGGCTGGCCCGCCGGCTGTTTCATTGGTCGTGGTTCGTTCGCCAGCCGCGTGGCTGGCGCTGGCTTGAAGGCCAGTTCGCGCGCATGGCCAACCTCGGCGATGTCGATGCTCAAAGCTTTTATGGGCACATTCTGACTTTTCGCGGCGTCGGGTTGGGCGCGCGTGAAGAAGGCGTGCGTCTGCTGCGTCTGGCGGCGTTGGCCGGCGACGGTAAAGCCGCTTATCAAGTTGGCGTGATCAGCCTCGCCGGTACCCCGAGCAAGGCGCCGGATCACGTTGAGGCCGCTCGTTGGTGGAGCATGGCCGCCAAGGCCGGGCATCCGTTGGCCGAGCTGAAGCTGCAACAGCTGAAGGCTGGTGATTCAACGCAGTAATTCCATGTATGTCTTCTAAGTAAACGCGGCGTGAGGTTTTCCTCACGCCGCGTTTACGTTTCTGCCTGCACGTTTTTCGCTTGATGCTGGATTGCAGATTAGTCCTACATCCTTTGCCTACTCGCCTGACTTCTTTCCTCTTTGATCCCCCGCACAGTTCCCGCGACTAATTTCTTGCGCGAGGGACCGCTCATGCTTCAGCCCGTTTTTCAGTCCACCTTGTTTGCTCGCGTGTGTTGATGGAAGCCATCGCGCGCATCGAGCAGGAACTCGACAGCTTTCCGCAAACGCTCAGCCTCTACCGCAAACAGCTTGATCACTGGCTCAGTCGCAGGGCGGACCAGATCAGCGAGGCAGCAGACCTGCCATCGCTGGTGGGTATGGAGCGGATCATCCGCTTCGGCGATAGCAGTACGTCGGTCAGCAGCAGCGACGACGAATTTTCCTCCAGCGTCGTCCAGTGCCCGCACGGCGGGCTGATGCAAATCGAGAGCAAGTTCGAATCGGTCTACGACATCCCGCTGGGCAACATTTCCGTCGATGTGGTCGACGTGGATAGCGGCAAAACCGCGCCGGTCACCCTTGATCAGCAGGGCAAGGGCGAGTTCAGAGGCGACGAGGGCAAGTTCTACCGCGTTCTGGTCCACAGCGCTGTCACCTCCAGTCAAGTCGACGAGCTGTTCAAATCCTACGACGGTTTGACCGGCGAACTTGAGCGCTGGCTGCGTAGCGAGTGGCAAGGTTTCAAGCCGCAGTGGTCACAGTCGGTGGCGACCGCAGCCAGCAACGGCATGCTCGCCGGCAGTTGGGCGGCCATCGAAGGGGTATGGGACAGCCTCGGTCTGCTCTCGGAAATCCTCCAGGACCCCGGCAAGTTTGCCGAGCGTCTAGGCAGCGGCGCGGCTGATCTGATCGAGCTGGCACAGACCGCTCCGGATCTCATGGAAAAGCTGCAGTTGCTGGTCAGTGACGAAGCGGCGATGTGCTTGCTGCTACGGTCGGCGAGTCTGTGGCTGGACATGCTGCCGCCCAGCGAGGTTGCCGGCAAGTCTGCTGAAGTGGCGTCGATGATGATCGTGCAACTGATCATCGATGTCTTGATCAGCGTGGTGCTGACGTTTGTCGGAGCGGGGGCGGGGATCGCTTATCTGACGCTGCGTCTGGCTGACCGCGCAACGCAGCTGTTCAACGTCGCCAAGCGTCTGGTCAAGGCGCTGTTCAGCATCGTCAACGCCTTTATTGAATACGTCGACCGCTACAAAGCCGTTGCCGCGCGGGGCATCGCCGCCGGGGTGAAAAAGGGCCGGATGCAATTGCGCTGGGATGCCAAGCGCAACGCCATGTTGAAGAAAGACGAGCCCCACGACGACGCGCCCGACCAAGCAAAGAACCCCAACGGCGATGCCGCCGATTGCGTGCCCAAAACCTGCAAAAACGGCTGCCCGGTGTCGATGGTCACCGGCGAAGAACTGCTGACCCTGACCGACGCCGTGCTCGATGGCGTGTTGCCCTTCGAATTCACCCGCTTGTACCGCAGCAGCGCGGTCGAGATCGACATCGGCCTGGGTTTCGGCTGGAGCCATACGCTCGCGCATCGGCTGGCCTTCGACGGCGATGGCGTGATCTGGATCGACCACGAAAACCGCCGCACCCGCTTTCCCCTGCCCAACGTCGCGCGCCCGGCGATTCACAACAGCCTGTCGCGGGCGGCGATCTTTCTTGGCGATGAGCCGGAAGAACTGATTCTGGCGTTGGCCGGTGACAGCGCGCGGTTCTATCACTTTCGCGCCGGCCGGCTGACCGCAATCAGCGATGTCTACGGTAATCGTCTGACCCTGCAACGCGATCGCTCCGACCGCATTCAGCGTCTGGACAACGGCGCCGGGCGCGCGCTGCTGTTGCGCTATGACCGCGCGCAACTGGTGGCGGTCGATTATCAGGTGTTCGTCCAAGGCGAGTGGACCACCGAGCAAAACCTCGCCACCTACAGCTTCGATGCCCGGCAACGCCTGCTGGTCGCGACCAACGCGGTCGGCGACAGCGAGCGCTACGACTACGACGACCACCACGTCATCCTCCAGCGCCAGTTGACCGGCGGCGCGAGCTTCTTCTGGGAGTGGCAGCGCGAGGGCAAAGCGGCGCGCTGCGTGCGCCACTGGGCGTCGTTCTCGCAGATGAACACCCGTTACGTCTGGAACGATGACGACGCCAGCGTGACCGTGCATTACGTCGACGGCACCGAAGAAGTCTACGTCCACGACGAGCGGGCGCGGCTGGTGCGCCAGGTTGCGGCCGATGGCGGCGAGCAGCTCAAGGCCTATGACCAGCAGGGGCGCTTGATCGCCGAGCAGGATGCGTTGGGCGCGGTTACCGAATACCGCTACGACGAACTTGGACGGCTGATCGCGCTGATTCCGCCGGACGATGCACCAACGTCCTACGAGTACCGCAACGGTTTTCTCTACAAGCGTTGCCGTGGTGAGGCGGTGTGGATCTACCGGCGCAACGCTGAAGGCGCCGTCACTGAAGCGGTCGATCCCGACGGCCAGGTCACCCATTACTACTACAACCTGCGCGGGCAATTGCTGTCGCTGCGTTATCCGGACAGCAGCCGCCACCGCTGGGTGTGGAACGAGCTCGGCCAGCTCATCGAAGAAACCCTGCCCGATGGCGGCGTGCGGCGCTTTTCCTACGATGCGCTGGGCCGGCGGATTACCACCCAGGACGAATTTGGTGTCGTCAGTCGTCAGCAGTGGGACGCGGCCGGCCGACTGATCCTGACGACTTCTCCTACGGGCAGCACGCGCGCCTACAGCTACGGCGCTTACGGGCAGATCACCGCCGAACGCGACGAGCTCGGTCGCATCACCCGTTATGAATATGACGATGATTTGCACCTGGTCTCGCGGCGGATCAATCCTGACGGCACCCGCGTGCAGTACCGCTATGACCATGCGCGGCTGTTGCTGACCGAGATTGAAAACGAATCGGGCGAAAAGTACCGACTGGATTACACGCCGACCGGGCTGATTCGACAGGAAACCGGGTTTGATGGGCGGCGCACGGCTTACGTCTACGACCTCAATGGTCATTTGCTGGAAAAGACCGAGTTCGGCGAGCAGGGTTTATCGCTGGTCACCCGGTACGAGCGCGACGCGGCTGGACGTTTGCTGGTCAAGACCCTGCCCGATGGCGCCAAGATCCGCTATGACTACGACCGCCTCGGTCGGTTGATCGGTGTCGATGACGGCCAGAACCATCCGCTGGCGTTCGAGTACGACCGTCAGGATCGGCTGATCACCGAGCATCAGGGCTGGGGCACCTTGCGCTACGCCTATGACGCCTGCGGCCAGCTCAAACGCCTGCGCCTGCCGGACAACAGCAAGCTCGACTATCACTACGCCAAGGGCGGTGCGCTGTCAGCCATCGACCTCAACGGTACGCCGCTGACCCGGCATGTGTATCAGTCGGGTCGCGAACAGCAACGCCAGCAAGGTCTGCTGCTCAGCGAATACTCCTACGACGATCAGGGCCGCTTGCTCGCCCATGCTGTAGGTCATCGCCACGCCTCGCTGTACCGCCGCGATTATGCCTACAGCGCCAACGGCAATCTCGAGCACATCGCCGACAGCCGCCACGGCCAGCGTACTTATGGCTACGACGCCCTCGACCGGTTGATCCGCGTACGTCACTCACGCGACGAACTGCCCGAATCCTTCGCCCACGACCCGGCCGGCAACCTGCTGATGCAGGACCGCCCCGGTCCCGCGCAGATCAAAGGCAACCGCCTGCTGATGCAGGGCGACCGCCATTACGACTACGACGCCTTCGGCAACCTGATCCGCGAACGCCGAGGCCACGGCCAGACCCTGGTCACTGAATACCGCTACGACTGCCAGCACCGCCTGATCGGCCTGACCCGCCCGGACGGCCAGACCGCCACTTATCACTACGACGCCTTCGGCCGGCGCATCCGCAAAACCGTCGACAGCGCCGTCACCGAATTCTTCTGGCAAGGCGAACACCTCGTCGCCGAAAGCAGCGCCACGCAATACCGCAGCTTCCTCTACGAACCCGGCACCTTCCGCCCACTCGCGATGCTGGATGGCAAAGGCCCGAAAAAGGCCTGCCCGTTCTACTACCAACTCGACCACCTCGGCACCCCGCAAGAGCTCACCGACTACAGCGGCGAAATCGTCTGGTCCGCGCAATACGACGCCTACGGCAAAGTCGCCGCCGTCACCTTGGCCGGCGAAGACTACCTCGACCAACCGCTGCGGTTTCAGGGGCAGTATTTCGATGCGGAAAGCGGACTGCACTACAACCGCCATCGGTATTACGACCCGAGGCTTGGGCGGTATCTGACGCCGGACCCGGTGAAGCTCGCGGGTGGGTTGAATCAGTACCAGTACGTGCCGAATCCGACGGGGTGGGTGGATCCGTTGGGTTTGACGTCCAATTGCCCGCCGCCGAATAAGCCTGGGTGTGAGGTTCCGGGTGGGATTGGTGGGGCTAAAGTGGATGATGGTGAACCTGCGCTGCCGAAGATGACGGCTCAGGAGCGTCGGGCGAGGATTGATGAATTAGCTGAAGAAAACGCATACCGACGTTTGCATGAAATGGAGAATCCACAAAATGGAGAGCATTTTCTGGAAAAGCACGGCGCCCAAACAACACTACGGTCGCAATTTGAAAGGATCATGACAGGAAAAAATCCAACGACTGGCGTTATAGAGACCTACACCGGTGGATCGCACCATGGAGAACCTAAAATTCCAAGCGCGGCTACTCATTTTTTCAGCCATAGAGATCAGCTGAACGCTATCTATAGAGCAAAACTTATATTCAGTCAGACTAATCTTCAAACATCTAGAAGGCCTATGGACATGGGAAAGATAATTGGGGAAGGTTATACCAGAGACGGCATTTATGGGCAGCAGAGGAAAGCCGTGGTTATTCTGAGAGCTAATGGCGATACCGTGACTTCATATGCGGATTTTGAATGATGAAAAAAACGTATGAAATTGTAGATATAAAAAACTTATTGTTTGTTTTTGATATAGAGAATACTACTGATGTCGAGAGGGAACGATTAATAGTTGAAAAAAATGTAAACGATTCGCGTCAGTTAAAAGAGCTTTTCGATACTGTGTTAAGGCCTGAATTTTGTGAATACACAGATGCAGAACAAGAATCGCTAATAAATACTGTCGAACATTTTTTGGAGAGAAACGACAATTTCGACCGTGTATTTAATCGAATGACAACTTATTTTGACGAAGAAATTACCGATAGGTCTAGTTTTATGAGACTTCTATTGGAGTGCTTAACAAAGTATCGGGATGAAACGGGCTGTGGCTAAAAATCTGCATTCTGGAGTGGCGCCTGGCAAGTAAGCACGCAGTCTACTACGTCGAGCTTAACCGACTAACTGTGATGCCTTTGGAGACGCCGTAGGATCGAGCAAATACACACTAAACCCCACAACCCCCTTCGCATGATGCTTAGCCTGCGAAGCCATCTCCGCAAGCTGGCTGGCATCAAGCGCTGCACAAGCCTCAGGTCGCAGATGCACCACCCCGATCGATAACGACAACAACGCAAATTCCTGCCGCACACCCTGGCGATTCGGCGCAATAAAACATCCCGCCTCAAGGTGTTCAGGCCGATAGAAGCGGCGGCATTGGTTTTGGAAGTCGTCGAGCAGTTGGTTGAGGCGTTTGCGCCAGTCTTCGGGGCCGAGGACGAGGAGGAAGTCGTCGCCGCCGATGTGGCCGACGAAGTCGCGGGTGGGGTCGATGCGTTCGTTGAGGCATTGTGCGAGACAGAGCAGGACTTCGTCGCCACGGCCGTAGCCGTAGATGTCGTTGAAGGGTTTGAAGCTGTCGATGTCGACGTAGCAGATAATCGACTCGCGGGCCTGTTGCAGCAGGCGCGTGAGGCATTGCTGGATCGGTACGTTGCCCGGGAGCAGGGTGAGGGGATTGGCGTAGCGTGCCTGCTGGATTTTCAGTTCGGTGATCAGTTTCAGCACGTCGATCACCCGGCCGAGGCCGAGGTAACTGCCGTTGAGGGTGATAATGAAGTCTTCTTCGATGCGCTGGCGGGCGCGGCTGGTGATCAGGCGGCTGACTTGCTGCAGCGACTGGCTGATTTCCACGGCGAGGAAATCATCGTTCATCAGGCGGCTGATCGGTTTGCGCGCGAACAGATCGGTGGCAAACGGTTTGAGCAGTGCGTCCGACAGCGAGTGGCGATGGACGATGCCGCAGGGCTGGCCTTGTTCGTCGAGCACGGCGAGCGAATTGAGGTTGGCCTGGCGGCGGAAGGCTTCCAGTACCGTCGCGGTGGGCGTATCGCGTTGCACGGCGGGCTGGTCGTTGAGCAGGGCGCTGAGGTCGCTGCCTTCGTCATTCAGCGCGACGGCGCTGCTATCGTGTTTGGGCATTAAGGCGCGAGCGTCGCGGGATGGATGTTCCTGAGGGCGGCCGAGCAGGTAGCCCTGCACCAGGTCGACGCCCATTTCAGTCAGCACCGCGAGTTCTTCCGGCAACTCGATGCCCTCGGCAATCACCTGCGCGCGGGACGCTTTGGCGATTTGCAGAATCGAACCGACAAACTCTCTTTTCAATGCATCCTGATGAATACCGTCGATGAAGTGCCGGTCGATCTTCACGTAATCCGGACGCAATTCCGACCACAGGCGCAGGCTCGAATAGCCTGCGCCCAAGTCGTCCAGCGCAATGGAAAAACCCATCGCCCGATAGTGATGCAGAGCGGTTTGCAGCAACTGAAAGTCATCGATTGGCGTCTGCTCGGTGAGCTCGATGACCACTTGGCTCGGCGCAATGCCCAAGTCCTGCAGCAGTTGCAACGTTCGTCCGGGTTGGTGCGCGGCTTCGAGCAAGGATTCCGGCGAGACGTTGAGGAACAGCTTGCCCGGCAGTTGCTGCTCATTGAAGCGGCGACAGGCGCTTTGTCGGCAGGCGATCTCCAGTTCGCTCAATCGGCCAGCCTGTCGCGCCACGGCGAACAGTGCAATCGGCGAGTGAAGAGGGCTGTTGGACGGGCCACGGGTCAGGGCTTCGTAACCGAGAATGCGGCGTTCGGAAAGACAGATGATCGGCTGGAACAGGCTGTGTAAACCGCTTTGAGTCAGGATCGAGCTCAACGCGCTCAGCTGTTCGGTCGTGGTCATGGCAGTCTCTGGCGATAAAAAAAGGACCGGGAGCGCTTGCTCCCGGTCCTTTATTGCACGACAGAATGATGACTGTTTGATGACGATCCGGGGATCGTCAGCACTAAATTGCCATCACTTACTTCTTGGCCACCTGATTGCTCAGTTTCAGGTAATCCAGCAGCACGCGCCCGGTTTCGCTCAGGTAGGCATCGTCTTCCGGTTTGACCTTGTCCGGCTCGGCAGCGGCCAGTGCGTCTTCGTCTTCTTTCTTCAGCTCTTTGAGCGGTTCTTCGCCTTTGGCCTTGCGACGGATGTTCTCCATCGCCAGTTGCTTGGCGTCGATGTCGGCGTGCTGGGCGCGACGATCAGCTTCGTTGAGGCTGACGGTTTTTTCTTCCATCAGTTTCTGCGCCAGGGCCAGCTTGTCGCGGATGAACACGAACTCGGCATCCTTGTTGGTGCGCGCGTCATGTTCGGACTTCAGCTGGGCGAGGAACGGCTTGAACGGATCGGCCGCTGGTTTGATCGCCGCGCGGATGGTGTCCCACGGCATGGCTTCCGGCAGGGCGCTTTCGCCGATTTCCTTGGTGTCGATCAGCGACGGGTAGTCGATGTCCGGCAGCACGCCCTGATGCTGGGTGCTCTGCCCGGAGACACGGTAGAACTTGGCCAGGGTCAGTTTCAGTTCGCCATGGTTCAGCGGCTGAATGGTCTGCACGGTGCCTTTGCCGAAGGTCTGACCACCGATGATCAGCGCGCGGTGGTAGTCCTGCATGGCGCCGGCGAAGATTTCCGAGGCCGAGGCGGACAGGCGGTTCACCAGCAGCGCCATCGGGCCTTTGTAGAACGCGCCCGGGTTTTCGTCCTCGAGGACGTCGACACGGCCATCGGCATTACGCACCAGCACGGTCGGACCTTTGTCGATAAACAGGCTGGTCAGTTCGGTGGCTTCCTGCAGGGAGCCGCCGCCGTTGTTGCGCAGGTCGATGACCACGCCGTCGACTTTGTCCTTCTGCAGCTCGGTGAGCAGCTTCTTGACGTCGCGAGTGGTGCTCTTGTAGTCCGGATCGCCGGCACGGAAGGCCTTGAAGTCGAGGTAGAAGGCCGGGATCTCGATCACGCCAAGTTTGTAGTCCTTGCCGTCCTGTTTCAGGCTGAGGATCGACTTCTTCACGGCCTGATCTTCGAGCTTCACTGCTTCACGGGTGATCGGCACGATCTTGGTGGTCTGATCGTTCGGCGCATTGCTCGCCGGGATCACTTCCAGGCGCACCACGGTGCCTTTCGGACCGCGAATCAACTTGACCACTTCGTCCAGGCGCCAGCCGACCACGTCGACCATCTCTTTATTGCCTTGGGCAACGCCGATGATCTTGTCGGCCGGAGCGACCTGCTTGGTCTTGTCCGCCGGGCCTGCCGGCACCAGACGCACGACTTTCACTTGATCGTTGTCGCTCTGCAACACGGCGCCGATGCCCTCGAGGGACAGGCTCATGTTGATGTCGAAGTTTTCCGCGTTATCCGGCGACAGATAGTTGGTGTGCGGGTCGTAGGACATGGCGAAGGTGTTGATGTACGCCTGGAAGATGTCCTCGGCACGGGTCTGGTCCAGACGCGCCAACTGATTCTTGTAGCGCTTGGTCAGGGTTTCCTGGATCTGCTTCGGCTCTTTGCCGGCGATCTTCTGGCGCAGCACTTCGTCCTTGACGCGTTTGCGCCACAGGTCGTCGAGTTCCGCGGTGGACTTGAGCCAAGGCGCGTCCTTGCGATCGATCAGCAAGGTCTCCTTGGTGTTGAAGTCCATTTTGTCGACGCCTTTGTTCAGCTCGGCAAGGGCGAAGTCCAGACGCGCTTTCACGCGGTCCAGGTAGCGCTTGTATATGGTGAACCCGGCGTTGAGGTCGCCGCTTTTGAGGAAGTCGTCGAACTGCGTCTTCCACTTGTCGAATTCGGCGATATCGCTGGCCATGAAATAGCTGCGCGATGGGTCGAGCAGCTTGATGTAGCTGTCGTAGATGATCACCGAGCGCGCATCGTCGAGCGGCGGCTTGCTGTAGTGGTGACGCTTGAGCAACTCGACGACGTTCAGGCTGGCGATGACTTCATCGCGATCAGGCTGCAACTTGTCCCAGCTGTTGGCTGCGAATGTGGTGCCCGACACCGGCAACAGGCCGATACCGATGAAAAGAGCGAGGGCGGTGCTGGGGAGCAGATGCTTCATGCTGATTCGACGCGGGGACAATTGATAACGCATATTAGGCCGTCTTTGAAGTCGCCGGTTCTTTGAGAGCCGGTCGCATAATGCAAAAAGCCCGGCGCTACAGCTTCGGGCTCAGTCCAGACTCACTATGGAGGCA
>NZ_RCNZ01000043.1:0-15911 GCF_004307525.1 Pseudomonas sp. Sample_21
GCACGTCTTGCCGCAACCGGCAACGCCCATGATGACCAGGGCGGTGATGGGATGACTCATATAACACCTCAGCGCGCAGACAGCGCTACCTTTGCTAGCTATGACTCTAGTGCACAGGCAGAAGTTGCCGACGCCTTCTTGTCGTTTTTTTGGGTTGCAGCAGGTTTGTTCCTGACGCCAAAGAGCACTGATCAGGCAGGACCGCGCTCACGCATTTGCAGCTGCATCAGGACAGCGCTACCTTAGTGCCTTGATTTTTGTTTGGCAAGCCGCCCGATGACCTCCCCCAAGAACGATAAAAATACCCGCACCACCGGCCGTCCGACCCTCAACGAAGTAGCCCGCCTGGCCGGCGTCAGCCCGATCACTGCCTCGCGCGCCTTGCGCGGGGTGAGCACGGTAGCCACCGAACTGGTGGAAAAAGTGCAGAAAGCCGCGCTCGAACTCAACTACGTGGTCAACCCCGCCGCCCGCGCACTGGCCTCGGCGCAGAGCCATTCGGTAGTGGTACTCGTGCCGTCGCTGTCCAACCTGCTGTTCATCGACACGCTGGAAGCCATTCATCGGGTGCTGACGCCCAAGGGCTTCGAAGTGCTGATCGGCAACTTCCACTACTCGCGCGATGAAGAAGAAAATCTGCTGCGCAACTACATGGCTTATCAGCCGCGCGGCTTTTTGCTGACCGGGTTTGATCGCACGGAAAGTTCGCGGCGGATGATCGAGGCCAGCAACATTCCTTGCGTGTACATGATGGAGCTGGACAGTGCTGCCGGAGTCAATTGCGTGGGTTTCTCGCAGTTGAGCGCCGGGGAAACTGCCGCCGAACATCTCCTGTCTCGTGGGCGTAAACGTCTGGCATACATTGGTGCGCAGCTGGATCAGCGCACATTGCTGCGCGGTGAGGGTTTCCGCAAGGCGTTGCAGAAGGCAGGCCGTTACGACCCGGATCTGGAAGTGCTGACACCGCGTGCTTCGTCGGTGGGCTTGGGTGGCGAGTTGTTCCTGCAATTGCTGGCGGCGCATCCGGATGTTGATGCGATTTTCTTTGGCAACGATGACCTGGCCCAAGGCGCGCTGCTGGAAGCCTTGCGTAACGGCATCAAGATTCCCGAGCAGGTGGCGATCCTCGGTTTCAACGATTTGCCGATGTCCGAGCACATGGTGCCGCGCCTGAGCAGCATCAACACCCCCCGTGAGGCGATCGGCCGGCGCGCGGCAGAGCAGATGCTGACGTTGATGGCGGGTAACAAAGTGGCGCGGCCGGTGGAGGACATGGGGTTTGAGCTTAAGGTGCGCGAGAGTACCTGAAACTCACGCGATCCCCTGTAGGAGCTGCCGAAGGCTGCGATCTTTTGATTTTGCTTTCAAGAACAAGATCAAAAGATCGCAGCCTTCGGCAGCTCCTACAGGGGTTTTGTGTTGTGCTCAATGGCTGAGCAGGTCAACCAGGGCCTGCGCGCCCTTCTGCAAGGGCTGGCTCTTGAGCCACACCGCGTGCACCGGCAGCACCAGGCCATTTTCGATGTTGCGAAAATTCAGCCGTTTCAAGCGTCCCGCCTCCAGCCACGGCTGCACCATTGACAGCGGAAAATTCCCCCAACCCAACCCCGCTTCGACCATCTCCATTGCCGTCTCGAGATTGTCCGTACGCCAGTAAGACTCGGCCACCAACGGTCGCGTTTCGCTGATCGGCAAGTCACGGCTGGCGACGATGATCTGCCGCACCTGCACCAGATCCTCAAGAAACACATCCCGCCCCTGCAACAACGGGCTGTCCGCCGCCAGCGTGGCGATCATGCGTTCGCTGCCGACAAACTGAAACCGCTCCAGCGCATTCACGCTCAAACCGGCGAACGCCAGACACACGCTGACCCTGCCAGTGTGCAACATCGCCAGCACATCATCCTGCGGCGCAGTCAGCACTTCGATGTCGAGCAACGGATGCCGCTCGGCAATCACCTTGATCGCTGCCAGCAAGCGCCGCCGATCAACGTCCGCAACCACGCCGATCGACAACCTGCTTTCCAGCCCCAGCGACAGCTCCACCGCGTGCACTTGCAGCTGCTTGAGCTGCTCGGCGATCAGTCGCGCGTGCGGCACCAACGACTGCGCCATCGCCGTGGGTTGCGGCTCGCGATGACTGCGGTCGAACAGCGGGTAACCGAGTTCCGCTTCAAGATTGGCAATGCCCATGCTCACCGCGGAGGGCACCTTGCCCAACTGCCGCGCCGCAGCGGAAAACGAGCCGCGTTCGATCACCGCGAGAAACAACTCAATGCTGTCGCTACTGAAATTCAAATGCCTCACCTATCAATAAAACTGAAAGCTACCGACTTTTTCTGTCAGGTCTATTGAAGCTATCTTTCGCCGCCTTCGCCAGCCCTGCTGGCCAACATTCGGCAAGAAAGAGGCAAATCTGTATGCAAGGCGTGAAACGCAAACTGGTCTACGTGTCGCTCTACGAAGTGATCGGCATGACCTTCTCGGCCCTCGGTCTGGCGTTGTTGTCGGGTACATCGCCGGGCAGCACCGGGCCGCTGGCGGTGATCATCACCAGCATCGCCGTGACCTGGAATTTCATCTACACCTCATTGTTCGAGCGCTGGGAAAGTCGCCAGATCTCGCGCACCCGTACGGTCAAACGGCGCATCGCCCATGCGGTCGGCTTTCAACTGACGCTGATCGTGTTCCTGATTCCGCTGATTGCGTGGTGGATGAACATCAGCCTGATGCAGGCGTTCCTGCTGGATCTGGCACTGATCATTTTCATCCCGTGCTACACCTTCGTATTCAACTGGCTGTTCGACCGCATTTTCGGCCTGCCGAGCTCGGCGCTGCCGGATTCTACCGCTGCGACATAAATCGCTAATTCGTAAGCAGATATTGCGAGAAATCAGCGGTTCAACCTGTTAAACCGCCGACATTCACAATCCGCTAACACCGATAGCAGGCTAAGCTTTTCCATCAATAAAAAATGGATCAGCCTATGACTGCTCACGCTCCCGCCGCCGCGCCCAGTGATGGCATCGACCCGGTACGCGCCGCCGAAATTTCCGCCCGCATCGATCGGCTGCCCGCCGTTGCTACCATCTGGCGTCTGGTGGCGCTGCTGTCGATCGGCGGATTTTTCGAACTCTACGATCTGTTCCAGACCGCCTACATCAGTCCTGGGCTGATTCGCGACGGCTTGTTCGCCACGGGCAATCAGGGGGTGTTCGGTTTCTCCGATCAGGCGGCGTTTGCCTCGGCGACGTTCCTCGGCCTGTTCCTCGGCGCCAGCCTGCTTAGTCCGCTGGCGGATCGTTTCGGCCGCCGGGCGATCTTCACCTTCGCGCTGATCTGGTACACGGTGGCGACAGTGCTGATGGGCATTCAGACCTCGGCGCTGGGCATCATTGGCATGCGTTTTCTGGTCGGCATCGGCTTGGGTATCGAATTGGTGACGATCGATGCCTACCTCTCGGAACTGGTGCCCAAGCGCATGCGCAGCTCGGCGTTTGCCTTCGCGTTTTTCGTGCAGTTCCTCTCGGTGCCGGCGGTGGCCTTGATGTCGTGGTGGCTGGTGCCGCAAGCGCCGTTCGGCATTTCCGGCTGGCGTTGGGTAGTGTTGGCCAGCGCGGTGTTTGCGCTGTTTATCTGGTGGCTGCGCAAGCGTCTGCCGGAATCGCCGCGCTGGCTTGCGCAGCATGGTCGCTTTGATGAGGCCAACCGGATCCTCGACCATCTCGAAGCGCGCTGCGCCAAGGATTACGGCAAAGCGCTGGATGCGCCGGAACCAGTGTCAGTCGATGTCGAAGGCAAGGGCCGTTTCGCCGATATCTGGCAGCCGCCGTACCGCCGTCGCGCGTTGATGCTGATCGTTTTTCATATCTTTCAGGCGATCGGTTTCTTCGGTTTCGGCAACTGGTTGCCGGCGCTGCTTTCGGGGCAAGGCGTGAGCGTCACCCACAGTTTGATGTACGCCTTCATCATCACCCTCGCCTACCCGCTCGGGCCGTTGCTGTTCGTGAAGTTCGCCAACCGTTTCGAAAACAAATGGCAGATCGTCGGCTCGGCCCTCGGCGCGATGACCTTCGGCACCCTGTTCGCCCTGCAGAGCAGCGCATTCGGGCTGATCTTCTGCGGGGTAATGATCACCTTCTGCAACGCCTGGCTGAGCTTCAGTTATCACTCCTACCAGAGCGAACTGTTCCCGACCAACATCCGCGCCCGCGCGGTCGGGTTCTGCTATTCGTTCAGTCGCTTGTCGACGGTGTTCAGCAGTCTGCTGATCGGCATGTTCCTGGATAATTTCGGCACGCCGGGGGTACTGGCGTTTATCGTCAGCAGCATGCTGATCGTGATGCTGACCATCGGCTGGTTCGGCCCGCGTACGCGTAATCTGGCGCTGGAGAATATTGCTCATCGTTGAAGGCCAACGCAGGACTCAACTGTGGGAGCGAGCCTGCTCGCGAAGGCGTCGTATCAGAAAGACATGTGCTGGCTGACATAACGCTTTCGCGAGCAGGCTCGCTCCCACATTGGCTATTGGTGACGTTGAACAGCTCAGTTCAATTGCAGGGTTTCATTGAACTGACTGATCGCATCCACCACATGCCGCGAGCCCTGCTGAATCTCGAGGATCACCTCGCCCGCCTCGTTCGCCAGCTCCACGCCCAACCCGGTTCGGCTCAGGCTCGACTGCATGCTCGACACCGCGCTCAGCGACAGGTCGTGGTTCTTGCGCACCACGTCGACAATTTCCAGAGTGGCCTGACTGGTCCGCGCGGCGAGGCTGCGCACCTCATCGGCGACGACGGCAAAACCGCGTCCATGCTCACCGGCGCGCGCGGCTTCGATCGCTGCATTGAGTGCCAGCAGGTTGGTCTGATCGGCAATGCCGCGAATGGTCTGGACGATGGTGCCGATGATGTCCGACTGTTTGCTTACCGCATCGATGCTCACCGCCGCTTCGTTCAGATCGCGGGAAATATCCTGAATAATCTGCACGGTCTGCTGCACGACTTGTGAGCCTTTTTGCGCGCAGGCGTCGTTTTGTACCGAGGTGCTGTGGGCCGATTCCGCAGCGTTTTGCAGGGTGGTCATCTGCTTGGTGATGTCGCTGGCGAACTTGACCACTTTGTACAAGCGGCCCTTGGCGTCGAACAGCGGGTTGTACGAGGCTTCCAGATAAACCATCTGCCCGGACTTGTTCTTGCGCTCGAAACGGTGCGAGTGATATTCGCCGCGATTGAGCGAAGCCCAGAACGCCTTGTACTGCGCGGATTCGGCTTCGGCGCGGTGACAGAACAGGCTGTGGTGCTGGCCGACAATTTCAGGGTGCGTGTACTGCATGGTCTGCAGAAAGTTGTCGTTGGCGCGGATGACATTGCCTTCGGGAGTGAACTCGATCACCGCCATGGAACGACCGATCGCCGCGAGCATGGCTTCTTCTTCATGTTCTTTGTTGATGCGCGCGGTGATGTCCGCCGCGACCTTGATCACACTTCTGACCTGTTTGTCGGGCCCGAACACCGGCATGTAACTGGCTTCAAGCCAGATCTCCCGGCCGCTCTTGTTCAGGCGCAGAAAAGTGCCGCTGAGCGGTTCACCACGGGCCAGGTCACGCCACAACTTCGCGTAGTCCTCGCTGCGGTAGAAGCTTTCTTCACAGAAGATCCGATGGTGTTTGCCGCGCACTTCATCGGCGCTGTAGCCCATGGTCTTGCAGAAGTTCTCGTTGGCGTCGAGAACGATGCCGTCCGGAGTGAACTCGATCATCGCCATCGAGCGGCTGATTGCCTCAATTTTCGCGTTGGCCTCGGTCAGCGCACAGCTGAAACGCTCGATTTCCCGCAGGTCAGCCTTGTGATGTAGGTTGAACATGGTTGTATCACCTTCCGCGCGTTCTTTTGATTTGATGAAAGTTCAGGTCTTGCAAGATCCATCACTACGTTCCACAGAACAGGCACACGCCTTCCTCCACGGGAGGAAGTTGTCAGGTGATAAATGATGATCAATCGGAGGGTCCCAGCAGCGACGCTCTGATCAAGACATCCTTTTCTTGATAGCCCGCAAGCGGGCCAGCCCTAACGTGTAGAAGAACTTCCATTTAGATGACGCTCCTTGTTGGTTCAGTGTCGGTGCCTTGGATTGCGCACTCTGGCAGCATGAATCACGGACCAACCTGGTACCGCCGCCCTGTTGGCATGACGGTCGACATGGTTAGTTACCTGCAAAGCATAGCCATCCCGACGCCGGGCGCAAGGCCACTAGTCGGCCAGTATCTGGCATTTTTTGCACAAGAAACGGTTCAGCGCGGGAGACAGTGTGGTGAAAACGGGCGTTTTCGCCAGCGAAGCGGAAGCCCGCGAAACGGGCTCCCGTAGAGATTGCTTAATGGCCGAAGATGTCGACCTTCTTGGCTTTCTTCTCGGCACGTTTTTCAATCGCAGTTTTGGCCGGTTTCTTCTTCGCGGCTTTCTTTGAATCCATACCTTTGGACATGATCGGTACTCCACTCACAGGGGTGTGAGTTCAGGTATACACCTATCCCGAAGCGCGCGTTCTTTTATAATCGGCGCTTTTCGCAGCGACAGCCCGAACCATGTCCGATATCCACTACAGCCAGCTCGACGAATCGTTGTGGCCGCTGATGAACAAGTTCTACCGCAGCCACCAGTCGTCGATGAAAGCCGTGCGCGAGGCACAATTGTGGGTAGCGCGGCGCGGCGAGATCGTTGCGGCGCTGTGCCTGCGTCCAGTATCGGGCGGGCATTGGCTGACGGGGGTGTTTGTTGATCCGGGGTGTCGCGAGCAGGGAATTGCTGCGCAACTGATCGCGGCGGCGGTTGCTAAGGTGGACGAGCCGGTGTGGCTGTTCTGCCATCCTGATTTGCGCGGGTTTTATGAGCGACGTGGGTTCAGCTTCGATCCGCCGCTGCCGCAGGCGATGGCCGAGCGGTTGAGCCGGTACGCGCGGAGTAAGCCGATGATTGCGATGGAACTCAATCCCGCAGATTTACGCTGAACTCTTGTGGGAGCGAGCCTGCTCGCGAATGCGGTGTGTCAGCGCCGAAGTTGGTTCTGATACTCCGCGTTCGCGAGCAGGCTCGCTCCCACAGGGTTGATGGTGTTCTGACAATCAGTCGTCAGCCATGGGATCAAGGTCCGGAAACAGCACTTCGGTAAAACCGAATTTGCTGAAATCGGTAATCCGCGACGGATACAGCCGGCCGATCAGGTGATCGCATTCATGCTGCACCACCCGTGCATGAAACCCCGAGGCCACGCGCACGATCGGCTCGCCCTTGGGATCAAAGCCTTCGTAGCGAATCTGCTGATAACGATCCACCGCGCCGCGCAGCCCCGGCACCGAAAGACAGCCTTCGAAGCCCTCTTCCATCAGCGGATTCAACGGCGTGATCAGCGGATTGATCAGGATCGTCTGCGGCACTGCTTCAGCATCCGGGTAACGCTCGCTGTGTTCGAAGCCGAAGATCACCAGTTGCAGGTCGACGCCGATCTGCGGCGCCGCGAGGCCAACGCCGCCGACGCTTTCCATGGTCTGGAACATGTCGTCGATCAATTGCCAGAGCTCGGCGCTGTTGAACATTTCCGGTGGTACCGGCGCGGCGATGCGCAGCAGGCGCTCATCACCCATTTTCAGAATTTCACGAATCATGGTCGCGCTTCGTCAGTGTCCGGCTTGAGCGAATGATCGCGGCCCAGGCCCGAGACGTGTTGTTTGGGGGATTCGTCAGGCTCGCCAGGGGCTTTTTCGCCCTTTTCCTTGCCTTCGGCGGACATGTGCTCGATCACTGCATTCATCTCCGCGCCGAGCAACAGGACTGCGGAGGAAATGTAGAAATACAGCAAGAGCACGATGATCGCCCCGATGCTGCCATACATCGCGTTGTAGTTGGCGAAGGTTTTCACGTAGAAGGCAAAACCCAGCGAGGCGAGGATCCACACCACCACGGCCAGCACCGAGCCTGGGGTGATGAAACGGAATTCCTGTTTGACGTCGGGCATCACGTAATAGATCAGCGCCACTGCGACCATCATCAGAATCACGATCACTGGCCAGCGGGCGATCGTCCACACCGTGACGATGAAGTATTCCAGCCCCACTTGTGCGGCAATCCAGCCCATCACCTGCGGCCCGAGCACCATCAGCGCAGCGGCGATCAGCAGCATGCCGGCGATGCCGATGGTGTAGACGATCGACAACGGGAAACGCTTCCAGATCGGCCGGCCTTCGACCACGTCGTAGGCGGCATTCATCGCGCTCATCATCAGGCGCACGCCGGCGGACGCGGTGTACAGGGCGATCACGATACCGATCGACAGCAGGCCACCCTTGGATTGCTGCAACTGGTCGATCACCGGGTTGACCTGCTCCAGCGCCTGCGGCGGCAGCACCAGTTCGGATTGCAGACGCAGCCAGGAGAAGAAATCCGGCAGGTGCAGGAAACCGATCAGGGCGATCAGGAAAAGAATGAACGGGAAGAGCGAGAACAGCATCTGGTAGGCCAATGCCGAGGCGTAGGTCGACATTTCGTCATCGACGAACTCAGTGACCGTGCGCACCATCACCCGGTGCAGGGGCAGACCTTTCATGTCCGGAAATATCATTCGCGTCTCCTTGCGCCGCAAAAGGTTGAAGTCGTGGCGACTCAGGGGCCGTTTTTTACCTCAAGGTAGCCTACTTGGCGATCCTTCGGCGGATAACCGCAGGGTTCTGATACAAAAACGGCCATCCTTGGATGGCCGCTCGTGTGATTCGTTCAAGGCTCGCTTACGCCTTGTCGACGCCTTTTTTCACAGCGTCCTTGGCGTTGCCAACCGCTTGCTGGGCTTCGCCTTTTTTCTCTTGAACCTTGCCTTCGGCGCGCAGCTTGTCGTTGTCAGTGGCCTTGCCGACGCCTTGCTTGACGTTACCGACGGCTTCGTTGGCCATGCCTTTTACTTTATCGCCTGTGCTACTCATGGTGTTTCTCCGTGAAGCATAAAGGGAAGAAAAGTCATTACGTAACGATTGACCGGTGCGCTTTGCGCCGAGTTTCATTTATTTTGCCGGCATTTCGTCGTGGCGCGCAGGTTGCGCTTTATGTTTGCCGGCGTTGCCCCGAGAATGCTCAGCCTACGGGCGCTGAGCCCGGCACACAGATTCGCAGGAATGTCATGAAGCTCAATAAAACCCAGGCCATCGCCCGTCGCAACCAGGAACTGGGCGGCGCCGTGCTCGGCACCAACAACTGCCACTTCGCCGAACTGAACCGTAACCGCAATATCTGGTGGTTCGACCTGCCGGTGTCGCGCTTGGCCATCGGTCAGTACGAGTGGATTCACTTGCTGCTGCACACCCCGGCCACCGATGAGTTGCTGCACCTGAAAGTGCCGACGGTGTTCCTGCGCGAAAAGCTCGAAGGCCTGGTGATTCGCAACGAAGGCAAACGCAAGGCGGCGCTGAGCCTGGAATTGAGTGCGGACAAGGATTCGTATCTGCAGGACATGCGACCGGCGGGGACCAATGTGAATTTTGCGCCGTTTCGTCAGTAATATTGGCGGCGCGGCCCGTTCCCCTCACCCTAGCCCTCTCCCAGAGGGAGAGGGGACTGACCGAGTTGCTCTCGCGGAATATGCCAACCTGAAATATCCAGCCGAACTCAAGATCCGAATTATCCCTGATCGGCTCCCTCTCCCTCTGGGAGAGGGCTGGGGTGAGGGGCAGTCTCGAAGCATGACTCAAGCCCTACTCGGCACCAACAAAAAGCCCCGCATCTGCGGGGCTTTTTATTACGCGGCAGACTTGGCCTTGATCTTCTTCAGCTCTTCATCCCGCAATTCGCGGCGCAGGATCTTGCCGACGTTGGTGGTCGGCAGGGCATCGCGGAATTCCACCGAACGCGGCACTTTGTACCCGGTAACGTTGGCGCGCATGTGGTCCATGACCTGTTCTTTGGTCAGGGTCACTCCCGGTTTGGCGACGATGAAAATCTTGATCGCCTCACCCGACTTCTCGTCCGGCACGCCGATCGCCGCACACTGCAACACGCCCGGCAAAGTCGCCAGCACGTCTTCCAGTTCGTTCGGATAGACGTTGAAGCCTGACACCAGAATCATGTCTTTCTTGCGATCGACGATGCGCATGTAGCCGTCCGGCTGGATCAGCGCGATGTCACCGGTTTTCAGCCAGCCGTCGCTGTCGAGCATTTCATCGGTGGCTTCCTGACGCTGCCAGTAACCCTTCATCACTTGCGGGCCTTTGACGCACAACTCGCCGATTTCGCCCAGCGGCTGCTCGACACCGGCATCGTCAATGACTTTGCACAGGGTCGACGGTACCGGAATGCCAATGGTGCCGATCTGGATGTGCTGGATCGGGTTGACCGTGGCCACCGGGCTGGTTTCGGTCATGCCGTAGCCTTCGCAGATGGCGCAACCGGTCACGGCTTTCCAGCGCTCGGCCGCAGCCAGTTGCAGGGCCATGCCGCCGGACAGGGTGACTTTCAGCGCGGAGAAATCCAGCTTGCGGAAACCTTCGTTGTTGCACAGCGCCACGAACAGCGTGTTCAGACCGACAAAACCGCTGAACTTCCACTTCGACAGCTCCTTGACCATCGCCGGCAGGTCGCGCGGGTTGCTGATCAGGATGTTGTGGTTGCCGATCAGCATCATCGCCATGCAATGAAAGGTGAACGCATAGATGTGATACAGCGGCAGCGGCGTGATCAGGATCTCGCAGCCTTCGTTGAGGTTGGAGCCCATCAGCGCCTTGCATTGCAGCATGTTGGCGACCAGGTTGCGGTGCGTCAGCATCGCGCCCTTGGCCACGCCGGTGGTGCCGCCGGTGTATTGCAGCACCGCGACATCGCCGCTGTCCGGGTTGGCTTCGGCCACTGGCTGGCCGTGGCCCTTGCTCAGGACGTCGTTGAATTTGATGGCTTTGGGCAAGTGATAGGCCGGGACCATTTTCTTCACGTACTTGATGACGCTGTTGATCAGCAGGCGCTTGATCGGCGGCAGCAGGTCGGCGACTTCGGTGACGATGACGTGCTTGACCCCGGTTTTCGGCACCACGGCTTCGGCCAGGTGCGCCATGTTCGCCAGGCACACCAGGGCTTTGGCGCCGGAGTCGTTGAATTGGTGTTCCATTTCCCGCGCGGTATACAGCGGGTTGGTGTTGACCACGATCAGCCCGGCGCGAATGGCACCGAAGACCGCGACCGGGTACTGGAGGACGTTGGGCAGTTGCACGGCGATTCGATCACCGGGCTGCAAGTCGGTATGCTGTTGCAGATACGCGGCAAAGGCACCGGACAGCTCGTACAGCTCACCGTAGGTGATTGTCTTGCCGAGGTTGCTGAAAGCCGGTTTGTTGGCGAAGCGTTGGCAGGATTGCTTCAACACTGCCTGAATGTTCGGATACTCGTCTGGATTGATCTCGGCTGCGATTCCAGCCGGGTACTTATCCTTCCAAAAGTCTTCGATCATGGAAGCCCACTCCTCAGCAACGCGAATTCTTCACCGCATTTGATGCGATTATTATTGGTGTGTGTTTTGTATTGGTGAATCCGGCGTTTTACAGGCCGAGAAGTCACAAAGCGCGCCGAGAGTAGCAGCTTTGCCAAGGGCCGACCAGAGCCAAAAGAGGCCCCTACAGTCATATTGATGACTCAAGACTTGCCAGCGGTCATTTTAGAGCAAAAATCCTATAACTCCCCAAAACCCCCGAATTCAGCGGGCACAAAAGATTCGCGAGCAGGCTCGCTCCCACAGAAACCATCGATACCTGTGGGAGCGAGCCTGCTCGCGAATGTCACAAGCGCTGCGGTTCAGACCTAGGCGATATCCCGCAACTCGCGCCGCAGAATTTTCCCTACAGGCGTCATCGGCAACGACTCACGCAACACGATGTGTTTCGGCACCTTGTAGGCCGTGAAATTCTCTTTGCAGTACGCCTTCAGCTCTTCCAGGCTGACCCCGCTCTCCCGCGCTACCACAAACAGCTTCACCGCCTCCCCCGAACGTTCGTCCGGCACGCCGATGACCGCGCAGTTGGCGACTTTCGGGTGGGCCATGACCACGTCTTCGATTTCGTTGGGGTACACGTTGAAGCCGGAGACGATGATCATGTCCTTCTTGCGATCGACGATGCGCACAAAACCGTCCGGGTCGATCACGGCGATGTCGCCGGACTTGAACCAGCCCTCGGCATCGAGCACTTCGGCGGTGGCCTCGGGTTTGTTCCAGTAGCCCTTCATGATCTGCGGGCCTTTGATGCACAGCTCGCCGCGCTCGCCCAGCGGCTGCTCGACGCCGTCATCGTTGATGATTTTCACCAGCGTACCCGGCACCGGCAGGCCCACCGTGCCCAGGCGCGACTGATCGCCGTAAGGGTTGGTGCAGGCCACTGGCGAGGTTTCGGTCAGGCCGTAGCCTTCGGTGATGCGACACCCGGTCATCTGCTCCCAGCGCTCAGCGGTGGCCTTGACCAGTGCAGTGCCGCCGGAGTTGGTGAGCTTCAGGCTGGAGAAATCCAGGGTTTTGAAATCAGGGTGATCCATCAGCGCAACAAACAAGGTGTTCAAACCCAGCAGCGCCGAGAAGCGCCAGTTTTTCAGCTCCTTGATGAAGCCGGCGATGTCGCGCGGATTGGAGATCAGTACGTTGTGATTGCCCGAGACCATCATGCACATGCAATTCGCGGTGAAAGCATAGATGTGGTACAGCGGCAGCGGCGCGATCATCACCTCCTGGCCTTCGCGCAACAGCGGCTGACCGTCCGGGCCGAGCTGAGCCAGACAGGCGCGCACCTGCTGCATGTTCGCCACCAGATTGCCGTGGGTGAGCATCGCGCCCTTCGCCAGGCCGGTGGTGCCGCCGGTGTATTGCAGCACGGCGATGTCATCGAGGCCGACGTTCAGCGGTTTGATGCCCAGGCCGCGGCCCATGCGCAGCGCGCTTTTGAACGAGGTCGCTTGCGGCAGCGAATACTCGGGAACCAGTTTCTTCACTTTGCTGACCACGGTGTTGACCAGCCAGCCTTTGGCGGTGGGCATCAGGTCGCCCATCTTCGCTTCGATCAAATATTGGATGTCGGTGTCGGGCAGCACTTCCTGGACTTTCTGCCCGAACAGATTCAGGTAGACCAACGCGCGCGCGCCGGAATCCTTGAACTGGTGGCGCATTTCACGTGGCGTGTACAGCGGGTTGGTATTGACCACGATCAGCCCGGCGCGCAGCGCGCCGAACACGGCAATCGGATAATGCAGAACGTTGGGCATCTGCACCGCGATGCGATCCCCCGGCACCAGATCGGTATGGGCCTGTAGGTAACCGGCGAACGCCGCGCTCTGGCGCTCGAGTTCGGCGTAGGTCAGGGTGATGCCCATGCTGCTGAACGCCGGGCGGTCAGCGAACTTCTTGCAGGAACGCTCAAACACTTCAATGACCGACTTGAACTCGCCCATGTCGATGTCCAGCGGTACGCCGGCCGGGCGTTTGTCATTCCAGAAATCAGGTTGCATTGTTCTTGTCCTCTTTACCTGAGCCGATCCGGGAGCCGCTTTCTGTCGTTTCTGCTTCGTCCATGGAAGGCGAAAAGCACAAAGCGGAGCTTCACGGACACTAGCAGCTATGGCCATTGAGGCAAATATGACGCAAGCCCTCATTGATCCCGTGAATCTTCCTGCCGTGGCGTGAGCTGATCAGACGCGCTATACACTGTGGCGATGCTGAGCAAAGGAATCGCCATGACCCACGACACCTTCTGGCTGGACGCGAGTGACCGCAGCCGCCTGTACGTCAACCGCTGGCTGCCGGCCACGCCATTGAAAGCGGTGATTCTGCTGGCCCATGGCATGGCCGAACACAGCGCTCGCTACGCGCGGCTCGCCGACACGTTTTGCGACAAAGACTATGGCGTCTACGCCCCGGATCTGCGTGGCCATGGCCGCACCGCCGACAACGGCACTCTCGGCCATTTCGCCGATGACGATGGCTGGTGCAAGGTCGTTGGCGATCTGGCCAGCCTCAACCAGCACATCGGCCAGCAACATCCCGGCGTGCCGATCATCCTCCTCGGCCACAGCATGGGCAGCTACATCGCCCAAGGCTATTTGTTGCACCACAGCGCCAGTCTGCACGGGGCGATTCTCAGCGGCTCGAATTTCCAGCCGGTGGCCCTCTATCGCGTCGCGCGGCAGATCGCCCGGCTGGAAAAACTGCGCCAGGGCGGCAAGGGCCGCAGTGCATTGATCGAGTGGCTGTCGTTCGGCTCGTTCAACAATAAATTCAAACCGGTGCGCACCCGTTTCGACTGGCTGAGCCGCGACCCGGCGGAGGTCGACAAGTACGCCGCCGACCCGTTGTGCGGCTTTCGCTGCACCAATCAGCTGTGGATCGACCTGCTCGGCGGGTTGCAGCAAATCAGCAAAGCGTCCAATCTCGCGCAGATCGATCCGGGCCTGCCGCTGCTGGTGATTGGCGGCGAATGTGATCCGGTGAGCGAGGGCAAGCGTCTGACAGATCTGGCCAATGCCTTGCGCAGGGCCGGCAGCCAGCATCTGCAACTGAAGATCTACCCGCAGGCCCGGCACGAATTATTCAATGAAAGCAATCGCGACGAAGTGAGCGCCGATGTGCTCGCCTGGATCGACCAGGCCCTGAGCCACCGGCGCCCACAGCGCAGCGAATAATTTTTATGGATTGACTGAAATCCGTCACAGGAATCGAAACCGATGACCCAGGTTACCAACATCCCTTACGAAGCCCTTGAAGTCGGCCAGACCGCCAGCTACAGCAAGACTGTCGAAGAGCGCGACATTCAGCTGTTCGCCGCGATGTCGGGCGACCACAACCCGGTGCACCTGGACGCCGAGTTTGCCGCCGCCAGCATGTTCAAGGAGCGCATCGCCCACGGCATGTTCAGCGGTGCGCTGATCAGCGCAGCGGTGGCCTGTGAATTGCCTGGGCCGGGCACTATCTATATCGGTCAGCAGATGAGCTTCCAGAAGCCGGTGAAGATCGGCGACACGCTGACGGTGCGCCTGGAAATTCTGGAGAAACTGCCGAAATTCCGCGTGCGCATTGCCACTCGCGTATTCAATCAGCGTGATGAATTGGTGGTGGATGGCGAGGCGGAGATTCTCGCGCCGCGTAAACAGCAGACGGTGACGTTGCCGACATTGCCGGCGATCAGTATTGGCTGATGATTGGGAAGTGTCAGGTAGATTGCTACCCCCTCACCCCAGCCCTCTCCCCCAAGGGGGCGAGGGGGAAAGGGAGCTGATCTGCATCGGATTCAAATCCTGCGCTCGGCGCGGGCGATCTTCAAGACCTTCCAGAACCAGAGTTCAACTCAGATCGCTCAAGTCGGCGTAACTCCGGCATTCACCTCGGTCAGTCCCCTCTCCCTCCGGGAGAGGGCTAGGGTGAGGGGCTTTTCCTGCGGGCACAAAAAAACGCCAGACAAGCTGGCGTTTTTTATCAGCCGACTAACTCTTACGAGTTGGCACGAGCCTGGTTACGCAGGGCTTTCACCTGGTCGTGGTTGCGTTGTACGCCGTGGTACTGACGCTCAACCAGATCCTTGATGCCCACCAGATTGTGCTTGTTGATCTTCTCGATCGCTTCACGATAAGCCTTCAGCGCATGGTCTTCACCGCGCTCGGCTTCGTTCAGCACAGCCTCTTCGTCTTTACCGGTGAACATGGATTTGACGTCGACCCAGCGACGGTGCAGATCACCGGCAACACTGGTCGAAGTTTCCGGATCACCGCCCAGCGAACGTACCTGAGCCTGCAGCTCGGCCGCTGCGGTGGCGCAATCGGCGGAGCGCTGCACGAACAGGGTTTTCAGTTCTGGGTGCTTGATGTCTTCGGCGCAAGTCTTGAACCCTTCCTGACCGTCCTTGCAGGTTTCAA
>NZ_RCNZ01000074.1:0-15881 GCF_004307525.1 Pseudomonas sp. Sample_21
GTTTCACTCGACAGCTCCTACTCTTCGCCCATCTGCGACTGCAGATAGTTTTCCAGGCCGATCTTGTCGATCAGGCCGAGCTGGGTTTCCAGCCAGTCGATGTGTTCTTCTTCCGACTCGAGAATGTCTTCGAGCAGTTCACGGCTGCCGAAGTCGCCAACGGTTTCGCAATGGGCGATGGCGGCTTTCAGATCGGCGTGGCCGGTCTTTTCGATGCGCAGGTCGCATTCGAGCATCTCGCGGGTGTGCTCGCCGATGTGCAGCTTGCCCAGGTCTTGAACGTTCGGCAGGCCTTCAAGGAACAGGATGCGCTTGATCAGCTTGTCCGCGTGTTTCATCTCGTCGATGGATTCGTGATATTCGTGCTTGCCGAGCTTGTTCAGACCCCAATCTTCATACATGCGCGCATGCAGGAAGTACTGATTGATCGCGACCAGCTCATTGGCGAGGATCTTGTTGAGATGCTGGATGACTGTAATGTCGCCTTTCATGATCGGAGTCCTGCCCTGAATTAGCCGTATATAAGGCGGAGTTTGAGCTTGGCAGTTATAAGTGTCAAACCTAAGTTATTGAATAATAAATGAAAATTAATCGGAATAAGAATGTTTGTGTTCCGCGTCTGGACGCTAAGCAATTGATTTTCAGGCATAAAAAAACCGGACATCTAGTCCGGTTCTTTGAAATGGGGCATTTACGCAGCAGTAAATTCTACCGGGTAAGGGATCGCGGCCTGGGCGGTTTGCAGCTTGGTCAGGGTTTCGCGCACCACTTCCTTGGCAAGGCAGGCGCATTTGCCACACTGGCTGGCGACGCCGGTGGCCTGGCGAACTTCTTTGTAGCTGCAGCAACCTTCATAGATCGCTTCGCGGATCTGTCCGTCGGTGACGCCAGTGCAGAGGCAAACATACATAAGTAAGAACCGTCGCTGGTTGTGACTCAATTGCGATGGATCTTAATGTTAACGAGAATGATTGTCAAAGTGCTTTCGGAACGCTTCGCAGCCAATTTCCCGGCGACTGACGAACGGTATTTTCCAAATGCTCGTCTGACCCCATGAATACGCAGTGGATAACCGAACAGGGAAAATCCGTTACGGACAGGCCAAACACGCAGTGTATGATGGTCGTCCCTTGCGAAGAGGGTTCGTGTCACAGGGCTGTCGCCTGAGGGTGACAGGCTGGCCCGGACCCTGAACTTCAAGTTTCTACACCAGGAGATATCAATGAGCGTACTCGTAGGCAAACAAGCCCCAGACTTCACCGTCCCGGCCGTACTCGGCAATGGCGAGATCGTTGACAGCTTCACCCTGTCCTCGGCCATCAAAGGCAAATACGGCCTGGTGTTCTTCTACCCGCTGGACTTCACCTTCGTCTGCCCGTCCGAGCTGATCGCTCTGGACAACCGCATGGCTGACTTCAAGGCGCGCAACGTTGAAGTGATCGCTGTGTCGATCGACTCGCACTTCACCCACAACGCCTGGCGCAACACTCCAGTGAACAATGGCGGCATCGGCCAGGTGAAATACACCATGGCTGCCGACATGAAGCACGACATCGCCAAGGCATACGACGTTGAATCCGAAGGCGGCGTGGCTTTCCGTGGCGCGTTCCTGATCGACGACAAAGGCGTGGTTCGCTCGCAGATCATCAACGACCTGCCGCTGGGCCGTAACATGGAAGAGCTGATCCGTCTGGTCGACGCGCTGCAATTCCACGAAGAGCACGGCGAAGTCTGCCCGGCCAACTGGAAGAAAGGCGACAAAGGCATGAACGCTTCGCCGGAAGGCGTTGCGGCTTACCTGACCGAGAACGCTGCGGCCCTGTAAGGCGCAACGTCGAGGTACAAAAAAACCGGCCCACGTGGCCGGTTTTTTCATGCGCGGGATTTGTTCGCCGACGATCAGTCGTCGAAGTCTTCCCAGCCGCCCATCTGCTTCCAGCGATTGACGATGCCGCAGAACAGCTCAGCTGTCTTTTCGGTGTCGTAACGCGCCGAGTGCGCTTCACGCCCGTCGAAATCGATGCCGGCGGCCTGACAGGCTTTCGCCAGCACGGTCTGACCATACGCCAGACCCGCCAGGGTCGCGGTGTCGAAACTGGAGAACGGGTGGAACGGGTTGCGCTTCATGTCCAGACGCGCAACTGCTGCGTTGAGGAAGCCCAGGTCGAAACTGCTGTTGTGCCCGACCAGAATCGCCCGCTTGCAGCCGTTGGCTTTGAGCGCCTTGCGGATGCCACGGAAGATGTCGGTCAGCGCGGTTTCTTCGCTGACGGCCATGCGCAGCGGGTGATCGAGCTTGATCCCGGTGAACTCCAGCGCTGCCGCTTCAACGTTGGCGCCTTCGAATGGCTCGACGCGGAAGAAGTAGGTGTGATCCGGGTAGACGAAACCCTTTTCATCCATGGCGATGGTGGTCGCGGCAATCTCCAGCAAGGCATCGGTGGCTGCGTTGAAGCCACCGGTTTCTACGTCGACGACAACCGGCAGGTAGCCGCGAAAGCGCGCTGCCATCGGATGACGGGAACCGCCGCCGCCACCTTGACCGTCCAGTTCATCGTCGAAATTGTCTTCACTCACGCGTGTTCCTCCAGCAGGCGCCAGCGCAGTTTTTCACCGGCGCGCAGCGGGATAACGGTCAGCTCGCCAAATGGCAGACTGGTCGGGGCGGTCCATTCTTCACGGACCAGGGTGATGCGATCGGTATTTGCCGGCAGGCCGTAGAAACGCGGGCCGTTGAGGCTGGCGAAGGCTTCGAGCTTGTCCAGCGCGTTACGCTGTTCGAACGCTTCGGCATACATCTCGATGGCGGCGTAAGCGGTGTAGCAACCGGCACAACCGCAGGCGGCTTCCTTGGCGTGCTGGGCGTGGGGCGCCGAGTCGGTGCCGAGGAAGAACTTGGCGCTGCCGCTGGTGGCGGCGTCGAGCAAGGCTTCCTGATGGGTGTTGCGCTTGAGAATCGGCAAGCAGTAGAAGTGCGGCCGAATCCCGCCGACCAGCATGTGGTTGCGGTTGTACAGCAAGTGATGCGCGGTGATGGTCGCGCCGACGTTGGCCGAAGCCTCGTTGACGAACTGCACGGCGTCGCCGGTGGTGATGTGTTCGAACACCACTTTCAGCGTCGGGAAACGCTCGACCACGCGGCGCATGTGCTCGTCGATGAAAATCTTTTCGCGGTCGAATACATCGACGTCGCCACGGGTGACTTCACCGTGGATCAACAGCGGCATGCCGACTTCGGCCATGGCTTCCAGCGCCGGGAAGATCTTGTCGATGCTGGTCACGCCGGAATCGGAGTTGGTGGTCGCGCCGGCCGGGTACAGCTTGGCGGCGTAGACGAAACCGCTGGCCTTGGCCTGACGAATTTCTTCCGGTTGGGTGCGGTCGGTGAGGTACAGCACCATCAACGGCTCGAACTGACTGCCGGCCGGGCGGGCAGCGAGAATGCGCTGACGATAGCCGTCGGCTTCAGCGGCGTTGCGCACCGGCGGTACCAGGTTCGGCATGATGATCGCGCGCCCGAAGGTGCGGGCCACATCGGCAACGGTATTGGTCAACACGGCACCATCGCGAAGATGAATGTGCCAGTCGTCGGGACGCAGCAGGGTCAGGCGGTCGGACATGAGGGGATTCCAGGCGGGTCAAACTGAGGCGAATGCTACCGGAAAAGACTCTTGCAGGCACCCGCTATCAAGTTTTGCCACACGCGTCCGATATCCCGGAGGTATGCCGTAAACATTGTGTGAATCGGTGTTTGTGTTTCACAAGCCAATGGAGCCTCCCGTGCGCCAGCGTTATTTAGCCCTGCTCAGTGTGTTTGCCAGCCTTCCCGCGATGGCGCTGACTTACCAGACCCGTCTGGAGAACATTGAGTGGACGGTCGCCGGCGACCAGTTCGAATGCCGCCTGACGCAACCGATCACCGATTTCGGCTCGGGCGAGTTCGTGCGCAAGGCCGGTGAGCAGGCGATCTTTCGCCTGAATGCCTACAACGCCATGCTTGGCGGCGGTTCGGCGACTTTGCTCGCTGCCGCTGCACCTTGGCAGCCAGGGCGTGGCGACATCAATCTGGGCTCTGTGCGTCTGGGCAGCGGCAATGTGTTGTTCAACAGCTCGCAATCCCAGGCCGGGGGATTGATCAGCGGTCTGCTGGACGGTCGCAGCCCGGTGGTACGCCGTGCGTCTGGCGATGGCCGCGTCTCCGAAGTGCGTTTGTTGCCGGTGAAATTCAGCAAGGCGTTCAACGACTATCAAGGCTGTGTGGCGAAATTGCTGCCGCAGAATTTCGACCAGATCAAGCAGTCGCAGATCGGCTTCCCCGGCGAAGGCGTTGAGCTGGACCCGGCTGCCAAGGCCAAGCTGCAAGTGATGCTCGAATACATGAAGGCCGACCCGACGGTGAACCACATCGACCTCGACGGCCATTCCGACAACAGCGGCAATCGTCTGACCAACCGCGAATTGTCGCGCCGCCGCGCGCTGGCGGTGGTGGATTTCTTCAAGGCCAACGGCATTCAGGAATCGCAGATCACCGTGCGTTTCCACGGCGAGCAGTATCCGATCGTGCCCAACACCAGCAAGGCCAATCGTGCGAAGAACCGTCGGGTCAACGTGAAACTGTCGCGCGTCGCACCGACTACCGCCCCGGCTCCGGCGCCGCAAGCGGGTACGCCAGCCACCGCCGCAACGACTTCCTGACTCGCTGGTCATCGTCGCGCTCTCGACAGATTCTGTCGCTTTGTCGTCTTAAGCTGTCGCGCCTCTGTAAATTATCGCGTTTGAGCGGTAGACTCCCCGGCTTTCCGTAGAACCCCGTGGAGTGATGGCATGGCGGACGTAAACAAGGTCGTTCTGGCGTATTCCGGCGGCCTGGACACTTCGGTGATCCTCAAGTGGCTGCAGGATACTTATAACTGTGAAGTGGTGACCTTCACCGCTGATCTCGGTCAAGGCGAAGAGGTCGAGCCGGCCCGCGCCAAGGCTCAGGCCATGGGCGTCAAAGAAATCTACATCGACGACCTGCGCGAAGAATTCGTGCGTGATTTCGTGTTCCCGATGTTCCGCGCCAACACCGTTTACGAAGGCGAGTACCTGCTGGGTACTTCCATCGCCCGTCCGCTGATCGCCAAGCGCCTGATCGAAATCGCCAACGAAACCGGCGCCGACGCCATTTCCCACGGCGCCACCGGCAAGGGCAACGACCAGGTGCGCTTCGAACTGGGCGCCTACGCGCTCAAGCCAGGCGTGAAAGTCATCGCCCCTTGGCGCGAGTGGGACCTGCTGTCCCGGGAGAAGCTGATGGACTACGCCGAGAAGCACGCGATCCCGATCGAACGCCACGGCAAGAAGAAATCCCCGTACTCGATGGACGCCAACCTGCTGCACATCTCTTATGAAGGCGGCGTGCTGGAAGACACCTGGACCGAGCACGAAGAAGACATGTGGCGCTGGACCGTCTCCCCGGAGAAGGCTCCCGACACCCCGCAGTACCTGGAACTGACCTACCGCAACGGCGACATCGTCGCGCTGGACGGCGTCGAAATGACCCCGGCCACCGTACTGGCGACGCTGAACAGGATCGGCGGCGAGCACGGCATCGGTCGTCTCGACATCGTCGAAAACCGTTATGTCGGCATGAAGTCCCGTGGCTGCTACGAAACCCCGGGCGGCACCATCATGCTGCGCGCTCACCGCGCCATCGAATCGATCACTCTGGACCGCGAAGTCGCTCACCTCAAAGACGAGCTGATGCCCAAGTACGCCAGCCTGATCTACACCGGTTACTGGTGGAGCCCTGAGCGTCTGATGCTGCAACAGATGATCGATGCTTCGCAGGTCAACGTGAACGGCGTAGTGCGCCTGAAGCTGTACAAGGGCAACGTCATCGTCACCGGTCGCAAGTCCGATGATTCGCTGTTCGACGCCAACATCGCCACCTTCGAAGAAGACGGCGGCGCTTACAATCAGGCCGATGCGGCGGGCTTCATCAAGCTCAACGCGCTGCGCATGCGCATTGCTGCCAACAAGGGCCGCAAGTTGTTCTGAGTGGCTCAGACCCACGCGCAATAAAAAAGGCGGCCAGTTCAGGGCCGCCTTTTTTTCGGAATTTTCATCGGGTTCATCAAGCCGTTTCTCTTGTCTGCCCGCTTGCGGGATGTGCCACGCCTGTCAGCTGGTTCGCCCCAGCAGGGTAACTGTCTGTGTGCACAGGTTGTAAACGACACACAGTGTTGCACCTGAGCTTTTCTTCGCCTGTTTGATCTGTTGCAGCGAAGTATGCGCCAGAGAGTCCGAAACATGATTCGACAGAAAAACCAGCACTCGCGGATTTTTTTTACCGGCGCTCCGAAGAGTGTCGAGAATCGCATCGAACTCCCTGGACGCATCAACGTCCCGGGCGTCGATGATGTTCAGTTCGCTTATCAGCGGTGACAGTTTGATCGTCTGCACCACGGGGTTCGCTTGGCCATCGATATCGGTTGGTGGGTCAGGCGCGTTGTGAATCCTGCATGGACGCTGGAATCCGCCGCTCCCAGTGTTGCTGGACACGACGCAGCTGGTTATCTCGAAAGCGCACGATCCATCGGTTTTTCGCAACGGTACTTTTCGTTCGCTGTCGCGTTCCGAATGTTCAGCCGCCTTCAGGAAATTTTTGTCCTTGCCGAAATCCGAGGGCGAGTAGAGTGAGCGGTGGTTGAAGTTCAGCGTGATAAAAAAAAGAAATAACAAGTAAAACGGAAAGCTGATCAGAAACCAGACATAAATCTCCCGGTCCTTGTTGTCGAGAAACGGCAGCGATACCGCCGCTGAAGTTTCCGAGATAATGGCGAATATCGCGATGACGGTCATTGGGTTAGTGATCTTTTTCGTTATCTTGAGCATGATTCAAGTTCTATGCTGTTTGTTTGAGGTTGAATATTTCTATATATAGCAAAAGCCTTCATTGGAGTTTCAGGCTGTTGTTTCAAGTTTTATAGAAGGGCTGCCGGTGCGTCGAATATGCAGTAGCGGCGGTTCGTTACGTCATATGTCGAATCGGCAGCCGGCAAAAGTGGTCCAGGAAATTTCAGATGGCTCGATTGGAATTCGCAGCTGCGTAGGACGTGTGCGCAGTAAACGGAAATTCGCTGCGGTCTTGAAGGACGGGAAGCAGTTGCGATGGATGCGACGGGACCTATTTGTGGGAATTATCCTCAATGCCTGTAGGGAATGTCTCTCGATGCAAATGCGTGTAAAAGTTGCCATCCCTTGAAGCAAGTGACTGGGATATCGTGCGTGTTCTAAAAAATCGAACAGCGAAAACTGGACTTGCCCATGAATAAAGTGCTGATCGTGGATGACCACCCCGTCATTCGACTTGCGGTACGTATGCTGATGGAACGGCATGGCTACGAAGTCATTGCAGAAACGGATAATGGCGTTGATGCACTACAAATTGCTCGTGAACAAATACCGGACCTTGTCATTCTGGATATTGGAATACCCAAACTCGATGGACTGGAAGTTATTGCTCGCCTGACTTCCACCGCCATGCCGGTGAAAGTGCTGGTGCTGACTTCCCAGGCTCCCGGACATTTTTCAATGCGTTGCATGCAATCGGGTGCAGCGGGTTATGTGTGCAAGCAGCAGGATCTGACCGAACTGCTGAGTGCGATCAAGGCAGTTCTGTCCGGCTACAGCTATTTCCCCAATCAGGCCCTGCACACTGTGCGTACCAGTCTGGGCAATGCGAGTGAGGCGGACATGGTTGATCGTCTGTCCGGGCGGGAAATGATGGTGTTGCAGCAATTGGCGCGCGGCAAGACCAACAAGGAAATCGCCGACGGCATGTTTTTGAGCAACAAGACTGTAAGCACTTACAAGACTCGCCTGTTGCTGAAACTCAATGCGCGGTCTCTGGTTGATCTGATCGAGTTGGCGCAGCGCAACGGCCTGGTTTGAACGATTCGACAGCTGAGACCGTCATGGGCCGATCAAGCTCGGTTGTCGCAGAAAATGAAAAGCCTCCGCTTCGGGAGGCCTTCAGGTATCACAGATCAAAATCGTAATCGGCCAATTGCCTTTGCAGTCGGCGCTCCTCAAGCAGGTTGTCGATTGTGCGACGCTTGCTGAGGTTGGTCTTCGCCACCTCGACCACCGGTTCGATCTCATCGGCCTCGACGGCAATAAAATCTTCTTCTACATCCAGTTGCTCTTTGTCGGTACTCATGAAGTCAACTCCCGGCTAAGACTGCCTTTGGCGCTCCTTATATCGACATTACTGCGGCGGGTAAAAAAGATTTTTTCAATCGATGGATACGAAAAACCGATGACGGCTCAATCGTCAGAAGTTTTATGTTTGTATTCGCACAGATCTTCGATGCGGCAGCTGCCACAGCGCGGTTTACGCGCCAGGCAAACATAGCGGCCATGCAAAATCAGCCAGTGATGGGAGTCGAGCAGGAATTCTTTCGGTACAAACTTCATCAGCTTCATTTCAACTTCCACCACATTTTTCCCGGGCGCGATGCCGGTGCGATTGCTGACGCGGAAAATGTGCGTGTCGACCGCCATGGTCAATTGACGGAAAGCGGTGTTGAGCACCACGTTGGCGGTCTTGCGCCCGACGCCGGGCAAGGCTTCCAGTTCTTCCCGGGTTTGCGGAACTTCGCCGCCGTGGCGTTCAACCAGCAAACGGCAGGTTTCAATGACGTTCTTCGCTTTGCTGTTGTAGAGGCCAATGGTCTTGATGTACTCCGACAGCCCCTCTACACCCAGCGCATGAATCGCGGCGGGTGTATTGGCGACGGGAAAGAGTTTGGCCGTCGCCTTGTTGACCCCGACATCGGTGGACTGCGCCGAAAGAATCACCGCAATCAGCAGCTCGAACGGCGAAGAGTAGGCCAGTTCGGTTTTCGGCTCGGGATTGTCTTCGTGCAGTCGGCGAAATATCTCAAGACGTTTTGCAGCATTCATGGGCGATGCGTTTCCTTGATGACAGAGTTGCGGGGTGTCCACGCTTGACGTACGGCGAGAAGCAGGCCCAGTAAAACCAAAGCGCCGGGGACCAGCGTAAACAGCTGCAGCCCATCGGGGAACAAAACCAGACCTTGCCAATGCTCCGAAAGGCCTCGGCCAAGGCTGCCATAACCGATGATCTCGCGCAGCCCGCCGACCACCAGCATGAGCGCGCCGAACAAGGCGCAGCGTTTTAAGCTGACAGCGACGGGCTCGCGGAAGGCACCGTGGTATTCAAGCACGACGCAGTGCAAGGCGATCAGCCCTATGTAGAGCTCAGACGTCTGCTGCCATGACAAAAGCCAGCGTTGCGCCATGATGTTTGCGCAACTGGTCAGCGTCGCGGCAAGTATCAGGCTGGCTAGCAACGCACGGGTGCCCGTCAGGCGTTCGCGCAGCGGCGACATGCAAACGGCAAAAACGCCGAGCACCGCGCCGAGCATCAAGGTTATCCCCAGTGCAGCGCTGAGTGTTTGTGTGGCGCCCAATAGCGGCACCAGCATCAATAAACTCGCCGTGCGTTTCATGAGCCAGCCCCTAACAGCAGCGCCTGATGCTCATCGAAATAACGCAGTGCGTCATGAATCGCGTTGATGGCGGCACGGGAGGTAATGGTCGCGCCAGCGATTTGATCGAACTGCCCCTGATCCTTTTTCAGCGCCCAACCGGCGTCTGTCGGCTCAGTGCGGGATTTGCCGAGGAAGGTCTGAAGCCAGGCATTCGGCCATTCACCGATGTGACCACCCAATCCCGGCGTTTCGCGCTGCTCAAGGGTTTTCACGCCTAGAACTCTGCCGTTTGCATCGATGGCTATCAGCAGTTCCAGAGTGCCTGCGTAACCTTCGCTGCGACTGCGCAACAGCACCGCAACTGTCTGTCCGGAGCGGGTCGCTCGATAGCCGCCTGACAGCGTGCTATGGCGCAAAACAGGCTCGGTGAGCTTCGTCAGCGGTTGCTCCAGCGGCTGATTGTCGTAGAGCGCGGCAGGCATGACATCGAGCAGTTGGCGGCTTTCGAGCAAGCGCTGCTCGCTGGCAATCTGCGGTGCACTGCTGCGCTGCAGCACGTATGTCGCGCTCACGCCAACGAGAGCCAGCAGTACAACCGTCACGACACTCACCGAGCGGTTCATGTGCTCACCGGCAGATGGCGGCTGGCGGCGAAGCGCTCCAACGTCGGCACCAGCAGATTCATCAGCAATACCGCAAACGCGACGCCGTCCGGGTATCCGCCCCATGTGCGAATCAGGTACGTGAGCAAGCCGACGCCAATGCCGAACAGCAGGCGGGCGAGGGCGCTTTTCGCGCCGGACACAGGTTCTGTCACGATAAAAAATGCACCGAGCATGGTTGCGCCGCTGAGCAGATGAAACAGCGGCGAACCATGGGAATCGGACCCCGATCCGTTCCAGCACAACAGGCTGATGAGGAACAGACTGGCGAGCATCCCCACCGGCGCATGCCAGGAGAAGATCCGCCGCTGCAACAGCCACAGACCGCCGAGCAGAAACGCCAGATTCACCCATTCCACACCGCGCCCGCCGAAGCGGCCGAAGGCCGGGTTGCTGGCGAACAGCTCATCGATGGTCAGGCTTTTATTGATGCGCAGACTGTCCAGTGCCGTGGCCTGAACCCAGGCGTCCGGCGCTTGAGCCGGGTTGAAAACCTGTTGCAGCGCCGAAAGGAAATCAAGGCCATGGCCCGGCCAGTGCGTCATCCCTTGCGGGAACAGCACGATGCTCAAGGCGAAGCCAAGCATGGCTGGGTTGAACGGATTTTTACCAACCCCGCCGTACAGGTGTTTGCCGAATAACAAGCCTGAAATGGTCGCGGTGATCGTCAGCCACCAAGGGCAATAGGCGGGAAGCGCAACGGCCAGCAACAGCGCACTGACCAGTGCACTGCCATCGCGCAGCGTCGGTTGCACGGCTTGTCGACGCAGGCTGGCGACGGCAGCTTCGACGAGCAAAGCGCTGATGACCGCCAGCAGCAGATTGATCAACACGCCCCAGCCATAAAGCCAGAACAAAGCGAGCAGCCCCGGCAGCGCTGCGAGCAGCACGGTATTCATCGCCTGTTGCAGGCGATCGTCCGCTGCCTCAAGGGGTGGCATGGTTTTGCACCTGGCGCTCGGCGTCAGTCACGGCTTGCTCCAGTGCTGCGATCTGCTCCGGCGCAGCCTCCGCTGCCTGGGCTTTTTTCAGTTCGGCGCGGCGCATGGCCAACTGGATCTTGGCTCGCTTCAGTTCGGCGTCGTTGGTCGGTGCGGGAACGGCGGGAATTGCCGGTTGGCTGCTTTCCAGATTCGCCAGTGCTTGCTCGGCGGCTTCGAATTGTTGCTGCAGGACGATCAATTGCGACTGCTGCTCGAATGTCGGCGGATGGCCGAAGGCTTTCAGCGATTTGTGCAGTTGCGCTCGACTCATCGCCACATCGACCTTGGCCTTCTTCAGCGCCGCATCGGCGTTCGCGGCTTTTTGCGCACGCACCCGCTCCAGCGCAGCCTGCACCGGGTCGGCGGTCGAGACTTGCGGTTGTGCCGCACGCGCGGCTCGCGCTTCACGTTCGGCCTGCTTTTGCTGTTCTTCACGCAGCAGGCGCTGATTGCGGCGCTCGAAACGCTGGCGCGCGTGGTCACGTTTGATCGCGCGGGCGCGCTGTTCTTCGAGATCAAATGCGAGACCGCCAACCACTGGGATCGTGTTCGCAGGCAAAGGATGCATTTCGATGCAGTCGACCGGGCACGGCGCAACGCACAGATCACAACCGGTGCATTCGTCGATCAGCACCGTGTGCATGAGTTTTGCCGCGCCGACGATGGCGTCGACCGGGCAGGCCTGAATGCACTTGGTGCAGCCGATGCATTCGGCCTCGCGGATGAAGGCGACTTGCGGCGGTGCCGGGCCACGGCTGATGTCCAGTTCCAGGACCGGTATTTTCAACAGCTCGGCCAGGGCAGCGATGGTTTCTCCGCCGCCCGGCGGGCACTTGTTGATCGGCTCGCCGTCAATAATGCCTTGCGCATAGGGTTTGCATCCGGGATGGCCGCACTTGCCGCATTGGGTCTGCGGCAGCAGGGCATCGATGCGTTGAAGCAGACTCATGTTTTGATCAATCCACTGAATCCGAGAAAAATCACTGCGATCAGTCCGGCGCTGATCAGGTCGATCGGCAGGCCGCGAAAGGGCAGGGGAATATCGTTGTCGGCCGTGCGCTCGCGCAGGTCGCAGAACACGCTCAACACCAGCCAGAAACCCAGCCCGGCGCCGAGACTCAATGCTGTCGCGTGCAGCAGGCCTTGATCATTTTGCGCATTGATCAACGCCAGCCCGAGTACGCCGGCATTGCCGAGCAGCAGCGGCCACAATCCGTCGAACGGCCAATCCGGCAGCCCGCCCGCCAGCAGTTTCAGCAGCGGCGCGATCAACAACACACTCAACGGCAGAAACACGAACAGGCGCAGCGCTTCAAGCTGCAACGGCAGCAGTATCCACTGCCAGATCGCCTGACCGATAACGCCGACCACCACCATCAGGCACAACGTCGCCAATCCCAGCGCATGCACTTGGCGACGGCTGCCCGCCAGCAGCGGAGCGACGCCCAGCGGCCAGTGCAACACGAAGTTGTTGAGCAGCGCAGCACTGATCAGCGTTAACACGAGTTCGGTCATGGTTCTGCCAGCGAAACGGGCGGGTGTCTCTTAAGGGTAGGCACTATCGGGCCAGATATGAAAAATCCCACCGGCATGCAGAGCACGTCGGTGGGATCGTTTTATCGCAACGTCTTACTTGATGCGCTGACCCGGCTTGGCGCCGCTGTCAGGGCTCAGCAGGTAGATCTCTTCACCGCCGGGACCGGCTGCCATCACCATGCCTTCGGAAATACCGAACTTCATTTTCCGTGGCTTGAGGTTGGCGATCATCATGGTCAGGCGACCGTCGAGCTTGGACGGGTCCGGATACGCGCTCTTGATCCCGGAGAACACGTTGCGTTGCTCGTCACCGATGTCGAGGGTCAGGCGCAGCAGCTTGTCCGCGCCTTCGACGTGTTCGGCCTTGACGATCAAAGCGACGCGCAAATCGATGGCGGCAAAGGCGTCGAAATCGATTTCCGGCGACAGCGGATCCTTGGCCAGTTCGCCGTTGCCTGCAGGGGCGGCTGCGCCAGTGTCGGTCTGGCTGGCGGTCAGGTCTTCCTTGGAGGCGTCGGTCATGGCTTGCACTTTTACCGGGTCGATACGGGTCATCAACGGTTTGAATTCGTTGAGCTGGTGATTAGCCAGCAGGGTGGTGTGGTCATTCCAGGTCAGCGGCGCGACGTTGAGGAACGCCTCGGCATCTGCGGCCAGCAGCGGCAGTACCGGTTTGAGGAAGATCACCAACTGGCGGAACAGGTTGATGCCGGTGGCGCAGATCGCCTGGACTTCATCCTGCTTGCCTTCCTGCTTGTTCAACGACCACGGCGCCTTGTCGGCGATCCACGCGTTGGCGCGGTCAGCCAGGGCCATGGTTTCACGCATGGCGCGGGCGAAGTCGCGGGCCTCGTAAGCGTCGGCAATGCTCGGCGCGGCGGCGAGGAAGGCCTCGGTCAGCTCCGGCGCGGCATTGTTGTCGACCAGCAGGCCGCCGTTGCCTTTGTGGATAAATCCGGCGCAACGGCTGGCGATGTTGACCACTTTGCCGACCAGGTCGGAGTTGACCTTCTGCACGAAGTCGTCGAGGTTCAGATCGAGGTCATCGACGCCACGGCCCAGCTTGGCTGCGTAGTAATAGCGCAGGTATTCCGGCGATAGATGATCGAGATAAGTGCGGGCCTTGATGAACGTGCCGCGCGACTTGGACATTTTCTGACCATTGACGGTCAGGTAGCCGTGCACGTTGATGCCGGTCGGCTTGCGGTAGCCGGCGCCTTCGAGCATGGCTGGCCAGAACAGCGCGTGGAAATTGACGATGTCCTTGCCGATGAAGTGGTACAGCTCGGCAGTCGAGTCCTTGCCCCAGAACGCGTCGAAGTCCAGCTCCGGCGTGCGGTTGCAGAGGTTCTTGAAGCTGGCCATGTAGCCGATCGGTGCATCCAGCCACACGTAGAAATACTTGCCCGGTTCGCCCGGAATCTCGAAACCGAAGTACGGCGCATCGCGGGAAATGTCCCACTGCTGCAGGCCGGCATCCAGCCATTCGGCGATCTTGTTGGCCACGGCGTCCTGCAGGGTGCCGCTGCGGGTCCAGGTCTGCAGCATTTCCTGGAAATCCGGCAGCTTGAAGAAGAAGTGCTGGGAATCCTTGAGCACCGGAGTGGCGCCGGAGATAGCAGACTTCGGATCCTTCAGGTCGGTCGGTGCGTAGGTCGCGCCGCATTTTTCGCAGTTGTCGCCGTACTGGTCTTCGGTGCCGCATTTCGGGCAGGTGCCCTTGATGAAGCGGTCGGCCAGGAACATCTTCTTTTCCGGGTCGAAATACTGCGTGATCGAACGCTGGGCGATGTGCCCGGCGTCACGCAGCTTGAGGTAGATCTGGCTCGACAGCTCACGGTTTTCTTCGGCGTGAGTGGAGTGGAAATTGTCGAAATCGACGAGGAAGTCGGCAAAGTCGGCGCTGTGTTCAGCCTGCACGTTGGCGATCAGTTGTTCCGGGGTGATGCCTTCCTTTTCCGCGCGCAGCATGATCGCCGAACCGTGGGCGTCGTCGGCGCAGACATAGATGCATTGGTTGCCGCGATGCTTCTGGAAGCGCACCCACATATCGGTCTGGATGTATTCCAGCATGTGGCCAAGGTGGATCGAACCGTTGGCGTAGGGCAGGGCGCTGGTGACGAGGATCTTGCGTGGCTCGGACATGGGGCTTCGCTACTTGATGAAACGGAGGTCGGCCACTATAAAGCGCCGGCGCATATTTTTCACCCCTGCGCCACTGGGTACTTTGAGAGCTCGTGTGGTGAGGGGATAAGTCCCCTCACCACGGTGGCTTTTCAGCGCAAGTAATCTGTTCGCCTCAAATCGGTGTCCAGCGTACGATAGCCGCCATCTTTTCCAGTCTTGTTATCGGAGTTGCCCATGAGCGCCGTCACTCGCGCAGCGGTGGAAGCCGTCCTCAGCCAATACACCGACCCCTACCTGAACCAGGATCCGGTCAGCGCCGGGTGCGTGAAAAACATCGAGATCATCGGTGACCGCGTCAATGTGCAGCTGGAAATCGGCTACGCCGCCGGCCTGTTCAAGAGCGGTTGGGCGCAATTGCTGCAACTGGCCATCGAAAACCTCGACGGCGTGGTCATCGCCCGCGTCGAGGTCACCAGCGTGATCGCCGCGCACAAGGCCCAGGCACAGATTCCCGGGCTGGCCAACGTCAAGAACGTCGTCGCCGTCGCTTCCGGCAAGGGCGGCGTGGGCAAATCCACCACCGCTGCCAACCTCGCGCTGGCGCTGGCCCGGGAAGGTGCCAAGGTCGGCATCCTCGACGCCGATATCTACGGCCCGAGCCAGGGCATCATGTTCGGCATTCCCGAACGCACCCGGCCCGAGGTCAAGGATCAGAAATGGTTCGTGCCGCTCAAGGCCCACGGTGTGGAAGTCATGTCGATGGCGTTCCTGACCGACGACAACACGCCGATGGTCTGGCGCGGGCCGATGGTTTCCGGGGCGCTGCTGCAACTGGTCACGCAAACCGCGTGGGGCGATCTGGATTATCTGGTCATCGACATGCCGCCAGGTACCGGCGACATCCAGCTGACCCTGGCGCAGAAAGTCCCGGTGGCCGGCGCCGTCATCGTCACCACCCCGCAGGACCTGGCATTGCTGGACGCTCGCAAGGGCGTCGAAATGTTCCGCAAGGTCAACATTCCGGTGCTGGGCGTGGTGGAAAACATGGCCGTGCACATCTGCTCGAACTG